>DASTOO010000128.1:0-4325 GCA_035762505.1 Candidatus Krumholzibacteriia bacterium | reverse complement strand
CCCGAGGGCGCGTCGGTGAAACCGGCGGTGGGCGAACGCAGCGGCGGCGACGTGGTGGTGTCGTACGAGCACCCGCAGGCGGCGGGCTTCTACCGCCTCTACCGCGACACGACGCGCGTCGCGGAGACGGCGGTCAACGTGGACACGCGGGAGTCGAACCTCGCCGCGTCGAGCCTCCCCGACGATCGCCCGAAGAACGTCAGCGTTGTCGCAGCGGGCGAATCGTTCCGCGCTGACCTGCGCCAGGCGCGCGAGGGCCGGGAGATCTACGCGACGTTCATCCTGCTCGCGATTGCTGCGCTCGCGGCGGAATCGGTGCTGGGAAGGAAGGCCTGAACGCGCGCTTGCGCT
This sequence comes from Candidatus Krumholzibacteriia bacterium, assembly GCA_035762505.1. Lineage (GTDB taxonomy): Bacteria > Krumholzibacteriota > Krumholzibacteriia > WVZY01 > JAKEHA01 > JAKEHA01. Next base: position 3,974 of record DASTOO010000128.1, on the reverse strand, counting down.
GAGCTGTCCGAAGTGGCACTTTAGACAGCTCGAACCCTCCGGAACGGCCTTGGCGACGACAAACCAGACTCCTTCCCCGGTGATCGAGCGCATCCGCGCGCTCCCCGCCGCGCGTTCACTGCGCGTCGCCATCGACGAAGCCGCCCGCGCCGCGCGCGAGATCGCGGCGGCGGCGGCCGGTCGCGCCATCGACCGCCCGACGGGCACCTACGCGGACAAGCTCGAATCACGCCATCGCGTCCACGTCGCCGGCCTCAAGGGGTCGTCGCCCGTCTTTCTCGCCGAAGCCGTCCGCCAGTCGCTCGAGGGCCGGAGCCTGCTCCTCGTCTACCCCGACGCCGAGTCGGCGGAAGACGCCGCGTCGGACTTCCGCACCGTGTCGTCGGGACGGGTGGTCCGTTTTCCCGAGCGCTCCCTGGCGCCGCACCGCTTCGAGCTTCGCGAGAATCTCGCCGCCGGCAGCGACCGCAACGAGAGCCTGCTCACCATCCTGAACGGCGGCGCGGACGTCGTCATCACGAGCGCGCTCGGCTTCACCGAAAAGACCATCACGCGCCACTCGCTCGCCGCGCACCAGCGCCTGCTCGCCATCGGCGACACGATCGACCTGGACGGGCTCCGCGAGCACCTCGTCGCCATGGGCTACGACGCCACGCCGGTCGTGGAGGAAGCGGGGCAGTTCGCCGTGCGCGGCGCCATCGTCGACGTGTTCGACCCCGCGTGGGACTTCCCGGCGCGCCTGGAGTTCGAGGGCGACGAGATCGCGTCGCTGCGGTCGTTCGACCTCGACACACAGCGGTCGATCCAGGCGCTGCAGAGCTGCACCATTCTTCCCGCGTCCAGCGTCCCGCTGGACGAGGCGGCGACCGCGCACCTGCGCGCGTTCCTCGCCGCGCGCGATTTCCCGGATGAGCTGGTGGAGCGCATCGCCGACGAAGCCGAGCACTCGCGCTCGTCGTACGTCTGGCGACGCTATGCGCCCGCGCTCGGCATGACGGGCTCGCTGCTCGACTTCTTTCCCGAGCCGCCGGTGGTGTGGTTCGTTGACGGCGAAGGGATCAACCGCGCGGTCGCGCATCTCGTAAGGGAGTTCGCGGGCGCGGCGACGCGGCCGGAGGACGAGTATCCCGCGCTCCCGCTCGACGACTACGTGCACCCGCTGGATCACGCGCGCGCCCACGGGGCGCCGGTCGTGGTGCACTGGGCCCTCGCGGATACCCAGGCCGCCGACCCCGCCGCCGAGGCGCTGGCACTCCCGCGCGACGATGAGACGATGCTCAAGTTCCTCACGAGCGAGCATCCGAGCGTCGTCGGAAAGCTCGAGCCGTTGTTCGGGCGCATCCGGGGGCTGCGCGCGAAGCGTGTGGACGTGATGATCTACTCGGAGACGCCAACCCAGCGCGACCGCCTCGCCGACCTGCTCGGGGAGGAGGAGGAAGCGCTGGTGCACCTGCCCGTGGGCTGGATCGCGAGCGGTTTCGTGTGGGAGCAGGCGGGGGTCGCGATCCTCACCGACCACCAGATTTTCAACCGTATACTCGCGCGCCCGCGCAAGCGGCGCGCCCGTCGCCGCGTCGCCGCGCTGCGCACCGAGAGCCTGCGCTCCGGCGACTACGTGGTGCACGTGGACTACGGGGTGGGGCGCTTCATCGGCCTCGAGAAGATCGGCTCCAACGGTGACACCACCGAGTGCCTCGCGATCCGGTTCGAGGGCGGCGATCGCATCTTCGTCCCGTTGGACCAGATGCACCTGGTGGAAAAGTACCTCGGCCGCGAGGGCGTGGAGCCGCGCCTCGACCGGCTGTCCGGGAGCCGCTGGCAGGCCACCAAGGAGCGTGCGCGCAAGGCCATCGAGGACATCGCGCGCGACCTCCTGCAGGTGTACGCGCAGCGCGAGATCGCCAGGGCGCACGCCTTTGGCCCCGACACGCAGTGGCAGCGGGAGCTGGAGGCGTCGTTCCCCTACGAAGAGACACCGGACCAGATCACGGTGACCACGGAGATCAAGGACGACCTCGAGGGCAACCAGCCCACCGACCGCCTCGTGTGCGGCGACGTGGGCTTCGGCAAGACGGAGGTGGCGATCCGCGCCGCGTTCAAGGCGGTCACGGAGGGCAAGCAGGTCGCGGTGCTGGTGCCGACCACCCTCCTCGCCTTCCAACACCACCGCACGTTCGGCGAGCGCATGAAGGCGTTCCCGGTGCGCATCGCGAGCCTTTCGCGCTTCATCTCCACTGCGGAGCAGAAGAAAGTCGTGGCCGGACTACGCGACGGGACCATCGACCTCGTCGTCGGCACGCACCGCCTGCTCTCGCGCGACGTCGCGTTCAAGGACCTCGGCCTCCTCATCGTGGACGAGGAGCACCGCTTCGGCGTGAAGCACAAGGAACGCCTGAAGCAGATCGCGCAGAACGTGCACGTGATCACGCTCACCGCCACACCGATTCCACGCACGCTGTACATGTCCCTCTCCGGATTGCGCAAGATATCCCTCATCGAGACGCCGCCGCGGAACCGCCACCCCGTGAAGACCGAGGTGACGTCTTTTGACGAAGAGCTCATCGCGCGCGCCATCTCGGAGGAGATCGGGCGCGACGGGCAGGTGTTCTTCGTCCACAACCGCGTGCAGTCCATCCATTCGATGAAGGCGTTCCTCGAACGCCTGCTTCCCGGCGTGCGCATCGGCGTCGGGCACGGGCAGATGGCGGAGGGCGAGCTGGAGGACGTGATCCTCGACTTCATGGCGCGCAAGTACGACGTGCTGGTTTCCACGATGATCATCGAGTCGGGTCTCGACTTTCCGAACGCCAACACGCTCATCGTGAATCGCGCCGACCGTTTCGGGCTGGCGCAGCTCTACCAGCTCCGTGGCCGCGTGGGGCGCGGGGAGCGACAGGCGTATGCCTACTACCTCGTGCCGCGCCAGATTTCCCTGACCCCCACCGCGGTCAAGCGCCTGCAGGCGATGGAGGAGTTCGAGGAGCTGGGGAGCGGATACCGTCTCGCCATGCGCGACCTGGAAATCCGCGGCGCGGGCAACGTGCTCGGGGTGGAGCAACACGGCCACGTCGCCGCGGTGGGCTTCGAGCTGTACTGCAAGATGCTCAAGGAAACGGTGGATCAGCTCCGCGGTGAGGCGCGCGACCAGACGCCGCCGTGCCGGGTGGAGGCGCCGTACAGCTGCTACATACCCGACCGCTTCGTGCCCGACGCCGACGAGCGCATGTTCCTCTACAAGCGCTTCGCCCGCATGACGGATCCGGCCGAGGTTCCGGCGATGGAAGCGGAGCTCGCCGACCGCTTCGGAGAGATCCCGCCGCCGGCCCGGGCGCTCCTCGACCTGGCCACCATCAAGCTGGAGGCCCAGGCGCTGGGCATCGTCCTGGTCCAACTCCGCGACCCCGGTCACCGCCTGGGCCTGCGCGCGGGCGCCGCACCCCTCCGCGGGGAGGCCAACATCGAGTTCGCCCCGGGAAAGGCGCTCGCACCCGAGGCCTATGCGAGACTTTCGGAAACTTTCGGGAGGCGAATCTTGTTCAAAGCGGGTAAGACGCTCGCCGTGAGCCTCATCGGCCAGCCGCCGGCGCGGCTCCCCGACGAGGTCAAGAACCTGTTGCAAGTGGCGCGCTTCTCAAGTAGTATCAAGACCTTACCAAGCCGATAGCGACAGTTTTTCCCCGCCCGACACCACCGGTTGGAAAGGAGTTTCGTTCGATGAGGGTTGCACCGTTGCTTGGCCTCGGCCTGATCGCCTCGATCGCGGTCACGGGGTGTTCCAAGCGTGAAGAGTTGAAGCTCGTAGAATTCAGGGATCGCAGCATTACCATGGGGCAGTTCGAGACTGCCTACGCCAAGGTGGATGCGCAGTTCCTTCCCCATGCGACCGGTTTCGAGGGCAAGAAGGAGTTCCTCACCACGATGCTGAACCGGGAAGTGATGGCCGCCAAGGCGGACGAGCTCGGGTACGACAAGGA
>DASTOO010000127.1:0-14265 GCA_035762505.1 Candidatus Krumholzibacteriia bacterium | reverse complement strand
TTTCGTGATCCTCGTGCGAGAGAATGTGGCAGTGCCACACGTAGAGTCCCTCGCGGTCGAAGGTCGCGACGACGCGCGTCACCTCGCCCGGGTACATGATGGCCGTGTCCTTCCAGCCCTCTTCCTCCGGGCCCGGCGCCTTCCGCTGACCGACGAGGCGGATGTTGCTCGGCTTCCCCGTCTCGTCGTCGACGTCGGCCTTGAACTTCTGCCGGTCGAGGATGCGGAAGGAGACCAGGTGCAGATGGATGGGATGCGCGTCCATCGTCTCGTTGTAAACCTCCCAAACCTCGGTGTCGTTCAGCATGGGATTCTCGGTGACCGGGTCGTGCCAGGCGATTGCGCCATCGTCAACGGTGCCGAGTCTGGCCATCAGACGGCCGTATTCGTCCGTTCCTTCGAACAGCACGAGCTTGCGCGGGTCCGTGTTCGCGACCGGCATGCCGACGTTGCCGTACAGCGGCCGCAGATTCGCGGGCAGCGTCGTCATCGGATACTCGCTCGTATCCAGCGGCTTGCTGACGTGGAAGGCCATGATCTGGCCGTTGGTCGCGGGGTTCACCACGTCTCCCTTCGGGAACGGAGAACGCGCGCCGTTGCGAAGAAGGAATGTCTTTCCCCACAGCGCGGGGTTCGAGAAATCGAACACCATGTCGAGACGTTCGCCCGGGCCCATGAGGAAACTGGTGACCGGAACCGGCGCGTTGAGGAGCGCCGTATCGCTCCCGATCTGATGGATCGTGGGGAGCCCCGGCTTGCCCTTCACGGGAAGCGCGTCCCCGAGGGTCTTCTCGACGAGCCACATGTCGTAGAAGCGTGAATCGGAACCGTTGAGCATGCGGAAGCGGTACTGCCGAGGCTCCACGTCGAGGATCGGCCACGCGACCGAGTTCACCAGGATGACGTCGCCGAAGAATTCCGGCAGGTGACTCGGATCGGGCTGTCCGTCCTCCTCCGGCTCCGACGGATAGTAGAGCTGCCCGTCGGCCGTGAACATGCGGTCCTGGATCGCCATCTCGATCTCGTAGGGACCGGTCGGAAGGCTATTCGCCGCCACGAGCGCGTCCTCGTTGTCGTCGCGGATCAGGTAGAAACCCGCGAGACCCGCGTACACGTTCAGGCGCGTGATGCCTAGCGCGTGGTCGTGGTACCAGATCGTGCCGGCTTCCTGGTCGTTGTCATAATGCAGCGTCTCCTTGACGAACCCATGGCCGGTGAGCGCGAAGCCGGGCGTGAACCACGCGTCGGGCAGGCCGTCGCTTGCGGACTCGGAATGCCCGCCGTGGACGTGGGTGACGAGGGGAACTCCGCTCTCCGGGTAGCCGGCCGGTTCCGCCCAGTGCAGGGTCTGGTCGACCGGAAGCAGGTGCGGAAGATTGATGCCGCCGCTGGTGAGCTCATTGGTCCAGCGCACGTCGAGCGGAACGTCCCGGCGGACGACCAGCGTCGGGCCCGGGTAGGAACCGGCATAACCCCACACCGTCGTCATCAGCGGGTCCATGGTGACCGGATCGTAGATGCCCAGGTGTTGCTGCACCTGCCGGGCTTCGATCTGGAGATATCCGCCGGCTGTCATGTCGACGCGCGCGGCGATGGGAAGTGGATTTACGAATTTCGGCTGGGTCAGGGGATCCAACAGGGGCTGAGCAGCGGCCGATGCAACAACTACGGCGCAAATTAAGCCACCCAGAACCCACGTCAGGCCCCGGCGGGTGTTCGCTCGCATGATCGGGTACCTCACAGGTTGATCCATCCGGCGGCCATGTCGGACGGGGGTTCATGTATGGAAAGCGAGGCCCGTCGATCGGGACCTCATGAGGGACTCTATACAAAAGCAGGAATATTTCCAGAGTTAATTGTCTTTTTTTATTGAACACGGACATTAAACAGAACTGATATCCACATGCCGACATGGGATTTACGGCGCCGACTGCGGAGGATCAGATCTTCGCCTGGTACGTGTAGAGCTGGTAGTAGCGTCCCGCCGCGGCAATCAGCTGCTCGTGGGTGCCGCGTTCCACGATGCGCCCGCCCTCGAGCACCAGGATCTGATCCGCGCGGCGAATCGTGCTCAGGCGATGCGCGATGACGAGTGTCGTGCGCCCCGCCATGAGCCGCGCGAGGCTCTCCTGGATCAGCGCCTCGCTCTCGGTATCGAGGCTCGAGGTCGCCTCGTCCAGGATCAGGATGCGCGGGTTGGCCAGGAGAGCGCGCGCGATGGACACGCGCTGGCGCTGGCCGCCGGATAGCTTGACCCCCCGCTCCCCGATCAGCGTGTTCAACCCGTCGTCGAAGCGTTCGGTGAACTCGTCGACGTGCGCCGCGCGCACGGCGGCGCGCAGCTCCTCGTGGGCGGCGGCGGGCCGGGCGAACAGGATGTTCTCGCGGATAGTCCCCTCGAACAGGAATTCATCCTGCAATACGACGCCAAGATGCCGCCGGTAGCTCTCCAGGCGCACCGCGCGCAGGTCGCACCCGTCGATGCGGACGACGCCGCGCGTGGGAATGCGAAACGACGCCGCCAGGCCGGCGATCGTCGACTTCCCCGACCCGGAGCTCCCCACCAGCGCCGTCACCGTTCCGGCGCGCGCCTCGAAGCTGACGTCGGTGAGGACTTCCGTGTCCGTGTATGCGAACGAGACGCAATCGAACATGATCTCGCCCCGCACCTCCTCGAGGACCACCGTCCGCCCCGTCTCCGCACCCTCGGTTTCCATCCGCAGGATCTCCTCCATGCGGTCCAGGCCCGCGAACGCTTCCGTCATCTGCGTGCCGATGTTGCTCATCTGCACGATGGGCGCCACCAGGAAGGCCAGATACAGTGTGAATGAAACGAACTCGCCTACCGTCATCCGCCCCTGGATGATCATCGTGCCACCGAGCCCCATGATGATGACGCTGCCGAGGCCCATGAGAAGGGTCGCGAGGCTCGTGACGAGGCTCGTCGCGGTCAGCGACTCGCGGATGTTCTGGAAGATGCGATCAGCGCCGGCGGCGAACACTCGGTACTCCTGCGGCTCGGCGTGGAACCCCTTGATGACGCGGATCCCGTTGAGCGTTTCCGTCAGCCGGCCTGTCACCTCGGCGTTGATCGCACCGCGCTTGCGGAAGATGGGACGGATGTAGGCGAACGCCCTCATCGAAATCAGGCCGAATACGACGAGCGGGACGAACGCGTAGAGGGTCATGAGCGGGTTCATGCGAATGAGCAGGACCAGCGCGACCGCCGCCGTGAGGAGGCCGCCCACCAGCTGCACGAGCCCGGTGCCGACGAGATTGCGCACGCCCTCCACGTCCGTCATGATGCGGGACACCAGGGCGCCGCTCTTGCTGCTGTCGAAGAACGTAATCGGCAGACGCACGATATGCTCCTGCATCTGCGCACGCAGCTCGGCGATCAGGTGCTGCGCCTCGACGCTCAACAGCCGCGTCAGGAGAAACGACGTCACCGCCTGGATGAGGATCGCTCCTCCGACCACGAGCAGGAGCACCTTGAGAAGCTCGGTGTCGTGCCTGGCGATGACGTTGTCGATGAGATACCTGGTCGAGCCCGGCAGCACGAGCCCCGCGAGGCGGTTGACGCCCACCAGCAGGAGGCCGAGCATGACCAGGCGGCGCCGCGGCCATACGATGGTCCAGAACGCGCGGCGCACGCTCGCGAGCGAAACCAGCTTCTTTGCGGGATCGGTCTTCTTCATGAATCGGCCGGCGACATCACGCGTCCGGTTCCCGGAAAAGCCGCCATTGTAGCCCGGAACCCCGCCGAGCGCAAAACGGTCTATGCGGTCTTTCGGCGGGCTTGCTATCCTCCCGGCCGTGCCGAATCCACCCGCATCCCGCTCCGGCCGGCCGCCGATTTCGGCCGTGGTCATCACCCTCGACGAGGAGCTCAACATCGAGCGCTGCCTGCGCAGCGTCTCGCCGTTTGCGTCCGAGGTGCTCGTCGTCGACTCCGGCAGCCGTGATGGCACCGTCGAGATCGCAACGCGCCTCGGGGCGCGGGTGATCCACCACCCATGGCCCGGCTACGGCCCGCAGAAACGCTTCGCGGTTGAGCACGCCGTCCACGACTGGGTGTTCTCCATCGACGCCGACGAAGAAGTCTCGCCGGCGCTCGCCGCCGAGATCGCTTCGCTCGACTTTGCGCTCGACGGCTACGACGTGCCGCGCGCCGTCCGGTACCTCGGCCGCTGGATCCGGCACGGAATCTGGTACCCCGGTTACGTTACGCGGCTCTTCCGGCGGGATCGCGGTGCATTCACCGACGACGCGATCCATGAGAGCGTGCGCGTCAGCGGCCGCACCGGCCGTTTGCGCGCGGATCTCTTCCATTACTCCTACCGCGATGTCGACCACCACCTGGCGAAGATGAACGAATTCACCACACTCTCGGCGCAGAAGATGTTCGCGGAGCGGCGCCGGGCGGGCGCGTTGCGCCTCGCGCTCTTGCCACCGCTGGAATTCCTGCGCGCGTACGCCGCAAAGGGGGGCCTCCTCGATGGCTATCCGGGCCTCGTGATCGCCCTCTTCCACGCCCACTATGTCTTTCTCAAGTACGCGAAGCTGCGCGAGCTGTGGTTGCGCGCGGAGGAATCGTGAGTGCCGGCGTTCCGGACGTGTCGCTCGTCATCGCGGTCTACCAGCGCGGCGATTTCCTGGCGCTCGTCCTGACCAGCCTGCTCGCCCAGACACTCCGCAACTTCGAGGTCATCATCGCGGACGACGGTTCCGGCCCCGCGATCGCGGAGGTGATTGCCGACTTCCAGGGCGCGCTGCCCTGCCCCATCACCCACGTTCGCCACGACGACGAAGGGTTCCGCAAGACCATCATCGTCAACCGGGCCGTGACTCACGCGCGGGCGCCACGCCTGGTGTTCATCGACGGCGACTGCATCCTCCACCACCGCTTCCTCGAGCGTCACCACCGGCGGGGGTGCGTGGGACTCGCGCTCTCGGGAAGGCGCGTCATGTTCGATCGCGCGCTCACCGAGCGCCTCACGACGGACGACGTGCGCTCGCGGCGCGTCGAACGACCTGCCTTCTGGTGGAAGCACGCCGGCCGCATCGACCGCTGGAACGGCTTCTACCTCCCCGTCCTGCATCGCGCGCGGAATTCCCGGCGCGCGGCATACGAACTGGTCGGATCCAACTTCTCAGTGCACCGCGACGACTTCTTCCGCGTCAACGGATACGACGAGCGCATCATCGGAAGGGGCCTCGAGGACAACAACCTGCGTGCGCGGTTTCTGAACAGCGGCATCGCGGTGGGAACCATCACGCGCGAAGCGCTGCAGTACCACCTCTTCCACACCGCGGATCCCATGCCGCACAGCCGCGAGTTCATCGAGCGGTACCGGTGGATCGGCGAAACCCGCACTCCGCACGGCATCGAGAAGGAATGAGCGGCTAGCGGGCGCCGCGGAGGCCCCGCCGGACGATCTCCTCGAGCTGGTCCACGACGTGCGGCCACGCGAAGCCCCGCACGCACACGAGGGCGGCCGCCGCCAGGCGCTGCGCGGTCGCGGGGTCGCGCTGGAGCGCGTCGAGCCCGCGCGCGAGGAAGAACGGGTGCCGCCAGCGCGTCACCCACGCCGACTCCATGTGAATCGCGAGGTCCTGGGTGCCCGAGCGCGTGCACACGACCGGGGTTCCGCATGCCATCGCCTCGGCCACGGTGTTCGACCATCCCGCGCGCTTCTCCGCGCTGACGAAGAGGTCGCACCCCCCGTACAGAGCCGCCAGCTCCGCCTGGGTCGGATTGACGTGAAAGTCGACGGGCAGACGGCTGTGAACCGCTTCGCGCGGGTCGCGCTCGTTGCCCGCGCCGACGTGATCGAACAGGACCAGAGTGACGTCCACGCCTCCCCGGCGGGCGGCGGACCTCGCGAACCGCTCCGCCGCGCGTATCGCCGTCGCCACACCCTTGCGCCGCCGCGACGTCCGGCCGAACGCGAGCACGCGCACGGTACCGTCGCCCGCCCGTGGCACCGCCGGGGGCCGGAACGCGCCCGGATCGACGCCGCCGATCGCCGTCTCGGCGCGAACGCCGTGGCGGCGGCGCAGGTGCAACGCCATCCCGGACGAATTCGCGACCGCGACCCAGTCGCGGCTGCGCGCGATGCGCCGCTCGCCCGGGATTCCTTCCAGCGCGAAGTAGAACAGCTTGAGGCGCGCCGGTGCCCGCGCGAATGCAGGCACGAGCGGCGGATCGTTGCAGATCAGCACGTCGTGGCGCGCGGCGTCGAGCAACGCGCTCGGCCGCGTCTCGCCCGCGAACGGGAGCCATCCCGGTGCTTCGCCGGACGGGTGGTAGATGATGTAGCGGTTGCCGCGCCGGACGAGCTCGTTGCCGATCTCGATGAACCGGCGCACGCCGCCGAAGACGCCCACGCCGGGCAGAAGGACGCCGTAGTCGAGTTGTTGTGGAGAGGGGGACATCGTGACACGCCGGCACGCAGCCGGAGCGCTTCACGGTACGGGAGGGTTCCGGAAATGGCAAGGCCTGCTATACTGGCCGCCGATGTGCGGCGTGGCCGGTGTTTTTCGATTCATCGCGGGCGAGGACGATCGTCCCGCCGTGCTCGCCATGGCCGGCGAGATGTCACGCCGCGGTCCGGACGACGACGGCCTCGACGCCGACGGCCCCCTCACCCTCGGCCACCGGCGGCTTGCGATCCTCGATCTGAGCCCCACCGGCCACCAACCCATGCGGAGCGAGAGCGGCCGCTTCGTCGTCAGCTTCAACGGCGAGATCTACAACCACGACGACGTCCGACGCGAGCTCGGCGTCGCGCACGAGGCGCTCCGTTCGTCTTCGGACACGGAGATACTCCTCTTCGCCTGGGAGCGCTGGGGCGTCGGCGCCCTCGATCACCTCGTGGGCCAGTGGGCGTTCGCCATGTACGATCGCCACGAACGCCGCCTGTGGCTCGCGCGCGACCGCTTCGGCGAGAAGCCGCTGTTCTATCACCATGGGCGTGCGGCGCTCTCGTTTGCATCGAGCATCCCCGCGCTCCTCCGGGGCCCGGGCGTGCCCCGCGCGCTCGACCGTGACGCGATGGTCGAATACACCACGCTCCGCTACGTGGTGAGTCCGCGCACGGTGATCATGGGCATCCGCAAGGTCGCCGCCGGCCACGTCCTCCGTGTCGACGCCACCGGCACGGAACTCCAGCGCTGGTACCGGCCGCGCTTCCGCCGCCCACCGCCGCGCTCGCGCGCGGACGCGGTGGCGGAGTTCGGCGATCTGCTCACCACGGCCGCGCGCCGGTGCATGGTGAGCGACGTCCCCGTCGCCCTGCTGTTGAGCGACGGCATCGACAGCAACGCCATTCGCGCGGCGCTGGGCGACGCGGGCGGGATACGATCGTTCACTTTCGCGCTCGCCGACTCCGCGCCCGGCTTCACACCCTCGCAGGGATCATCCAGCGGCGATGAGACGTTCGACCTGCGCGTGACGCCCGCCGACCGCATCGCGCACATGCTTCCCGCCTTCGCGTCCTTCGGCGAACCGGTGGGCGACGGCGCCGCACTCGCCACCTGGCTCCTCATCCGCCGCGCGCGTGAACAGGCGACCGTGTTCCTGTGCGGGCACGGCGGCGACGAGGTGCTGGGCGGTTACCGTCTCAGCCAGGATCGCTTCCGCCTGGCGGTCGCGCACCGTCTCGCACACCTCCCCGGCGCGGCCGTCCGCCCCCTGCTCGACCGCGTGTTGAACGGCGCGGAGCCGTATCGCGAGCGCCTGCGACAGATGCGGGACGCGACGGCGTCGCGCGCGCCGGAGGCCGCGCGCTTCCTGATCCACCGTCCGTTGCCGGTCGCCGACGTCGCAACCCTGCTCGGCCGCCCGCTCGCGCCCGGCGATGAGTACCTTTCCACCGTCGACCGGCTGTACGGCGATTGCGACACGGATGCAGCGGACCTCGACCGCATGCAGGAGGTGATGCTGCACACGTTCCTCACCGAGAACATCCTCTCCTTCGCGGACGCGATGGCGATGGACTCATCCGCCGAGCTGCGCATGCCCTTCCTCGACCGGGATCTCGTCGCGTTCGTGCTTTCGCTCCCGCCTGCGATGCGTGTGGGATCGAAGCCGGGGCGCACCAACACGAAGCAGATTCTGCGCTGGTGGGCGGAGGGGCGGGTGGCCCCCGATGTCCTCGCGCGCCGCAAGCGCGGATTTCCCTTCGGGAATCTCCCCGAGCTGCTCGCGACGCCGGGCGACGTGGTGCGCGGGCGCGTGCTCGCTTCGAGCGCGGTGCGCGCCGCTCTCCCCGGCGTCGAGAACTGGCTCTCGCACCCACCGGAGTACTTCCGCTCGTCGTACGAAGGAACGCTGTGGGCGCTGCTCTCGCTCGGGATCTGGTGCGAGCACCACGGCGTGCGCTAGCGGCGCGTCCGCGACCACAGAAAGAGAACGATCGCCGTCGCCGTGGCGGCGTTGAGGGACTCCACCCGTGTATCGATCGGAATCGACAGCGCGCGCCCGCGGAAGCGCGCCGGGAGACCGGGGCCCTCGACGCCGGGCAGCAACGCGAATCGTTCCGGAAACTGCGCGCTCGCTGCGTCCGCGCCGCCGGCGGAGAGCGGGACGACGGGGAGATCGTCCGGCAACGCGTCGATCAGCGGGCCAGTCATGAGGTTTGCGTGGAAAACGGCGCCGCTGGACGCGCGCATCGCCTTCGGGTGATACGGATGCCCGCTCCCCTCCAGAAGAATCACGTCCCGCACCCCGAACGCAACCGCGGAACGAATCACGGCGCCGACATTCTCGGGGTCCTGGAACGGGACAAGCAGGCTGCACCCCCGCGGCAGACCCGTCCCGGGCTCCCAGGCGGCGAGCGGCGGGATTCGGACGAGCAGGAGCGGTGCGCCGGTCCCGAAGATGTCGAGGGATTTGAACAGGCGCGCGGAGAGCTGATACCAGAACGCCCCCTCGGGCAGCGCCATCGGGGGCTCCGGCTGCCCGTCGCTGCTGACCCATGCCTCGCACAGACCCGGCAGTGCGCGAACGATGTCCCGGATGGTCTTCGGGCCGGAAACGAGCGCGACACCCTCCCTCCGGATCTCCCGCCCGGAAAGACCCCTGCGCAGCGCCTGGTAGAGCGCGTTGCGGTCGCTTTCGATCCTGCGGAATGAACGTTGCGCCATGGGTGGAGTCGCACGGGCGGTGGAGCGGTCCGCCCGACCGGCAGCATTATAGGGGCCGGTCGCCCACCCGCAAAGCGGCAAACCCGCCCCGCAGGCGAAAATCATACGAGTTCGGCTTTTTTTGTTGACACGGTGTCGGGCGCCCGAATAGAGTTCAGGTCGCCCTAAACTACGGGAGTCGCCATGTCGCGCCATCTTTCAGACAAGCTCGAGATGTATCTCAAGACCATCCTCGTCCTCGAACGGGCGTACAGCCCCGTGCGCGTGAATCAGATCGCGAAGGAGCGCGGCGTGAGCGCCGCCAGCGTGACGGAGGCGATCGGCACCCTGCAGGAGCGCGGACTCATCCTGCACAAGGCCTACCAGGGTGTCCGCCTGTCCGCGGAGGGACGGCGTGTGGCCGAGAGAATTCTGAATCGCTACGAGGTCCTGCGCCACTTCCTCACCGATGTGCTCGGGGTCGAGGAATCCACCGGGCGGCGGGACGCGTGCGAGATCGAGCACGTCGCGAGCCCCGAGACGATGGACCGCCTCGAGGCGTTCCTGAAGTATGTCGACCACTGCCGGCTCAACGTGTCCGAGGTGATTTCACACTTCAAGGACTATTACGTCCTGAAGTCGCGTGGAGACGCGTGCGAACGCTGTGAAATCGGGAAGATCGCCAATCCCCCGTCCGGACGAGCGCAGTAGTCCGCGCCCCATTTCACGCTCGATCCGAATCCTTGCCAAACCAACTCACAATCCCTGAAAAGGAATGCGAACCATGCTGCATCTTGAAAACGCCGCCGGCCGGCGCGTCACCGCCGCCCTCCTCATCACCGGAATCCTCGCCACGATCGCGCCGCCCCTGCGGGCGCAGTCTTCCGGCGATCAGAAGGAAGCGGAGGCGTCCCTGGAGAAGAAGGTCGAGGTCCTGACCGATGAAGTGTCCCGGCTGCGCGAACAGATGAACATCCCCGAGACGGACGACGAGCTACGAAGCAAATACGGGATGGGCCCGGCGGCGAGCAAGGTGTACGGGGTGAATCAGGGCATTTCGTTCGGCGGCTACGGAGAGTTCTACTTCGCCGCACCCTACTCCAACACCGAGGAGACCGGCGCGGTCAATACGACGGATTTTCTCCGCTTCATCGGGTACGTGGGCTACAAATTCAGCGACCGCATCCTCATGAACGCCGAGATCGAGTACGAGCACGCGACCACGTCCTCGAACTATCTGGGCAGATCCGGATCGGTCTCCGTGGAGTTCGCGTACCTGGACTTCCTCATCGATCCGGCGTTCAACGTCCGCGGCGGAAATCTTCTGGTCCCGATGGGATTCCTGAACCAGATGCACGAGCCCACGACGTTCCTCGGCAACTTCCGCCCGGTCACCGAGTCGAACATCATCCCCACTACCTGGCGCGAGATGGGCGCAGGCGCGCACGGCGGCGCCGCCGGGATCGCTTATTCCGCGTACGTCGTCAACGGCGTCAACGGTGCCAGATTCGACGACAAGGGAATACGCGAGAGCCGCCAGAAGGGCAACCAGGCCGTCTGGGAGGACCTTGGCGCGGTCGCGGGCGTCGACTATTCGCGACCGCTGATGAACGGAACGCTCACGGTCGGCGGATCCGCCTACTTCGGCGGTGCCGACCAGGGACTCATCGCGGACTCGACCGGCACGCCGGTCGAGGTCGATCATCGGATTTATGAGGCCCACGCGGAGATCCGCCGGGGTGGATTCAGCGCGCGGGCACTGGTGGCGGCCGGCAGCATCGACAACGCCGAAGCGTTGAGCCGCGCGCTCTATACGGACGAGAGCGACCCCCTCCGCCCCGTGACGAAGCAGGTGCCGGAGAGCCAGCGCGGGTGGTACGCCGAGGCCGGGTACGACGTCGCCCCGCTCATCTGGAACGAGGCATCGTTCACACTGAAACCGTGGCTGCGCTACGAGCGCTACAATCTGCAGGAGAGCGTCGCCGCGGGGACCGGCCTCGCGGCAAGCCCCGCACTGGACGCGAGCATTTTCACCGTCGGCGTCGAGAGCAAGCCGCACACGAACGTCGTGATCAAGCTGGACTTCGTTTTCCCGTCCAACGAGTCGACCGCACCTGTCAGCGACGAGATCCGTCTCGGCGCCGGGTTCATCTATTAGGCGTCCATGAAGCCGCCGGTGGTGCTCTTCCTGGGTCTCTTCGTCGCGGTGAACGCACGCGCGGAGGTGTTCCATAGCCGTGAGTCCGCGCTGCGCCTCGCCTTTCCGGGCGCGGACCGCGTCGAGAAACGGGAAATCTTCCTGGACGCGGACGACGCGGCGGAAGTCGAGCGGCTGGCGCGGTCACCGCTCGGCTCCCGCCTCGTCACCGGCTACGTCGGGTGGAAAGGCGCGGCGGTGACCGGCTACGCGTTCATCGAGACGCACCCGGTGCGTTCGCTTCCCGAGACGATCATGATCGTCGTGGCACCCGACGGGCGCGTCGCCGGCGTCCATGTGCTCGCCTTTCACGAACCGCCGGAGTACGGGCCACCGCCCGCGTGGCTCCGGCAGTTCGAGGGACGCGCGCTCAACGATGAAATGAGCCTGCGCGGCGACATCGCCGGCATCACCGGCGCCACGCTGACGGCCCATTCGATTACGGCCGCGGTGCGGCGCACGCTTGCCGTCCACCAGGTCGGCATTGCAACGCCCGCGTCCCGGTCTGATTCGTCCGGTGCCGCCGCCGGGTCGCATCGCTGAGCGGAGGAGGACCGACGTGCGCTACGTTGTCACGGGGGAATGGACCAAGAACAATCTGCTGCGGCTGATCCTGTTCTTCTTTCTCGTCTTCATCCTGTTCTTCTGGGTCACCAACTGGATTCTCTACTTCCAGAAGATGACGCTCGATCCCGCGTCGGTGGTGTCGTATTTCCGCGGGGACCCGGCGACGGAGTTCGGCTCGCCGCCGCGGCCGCTGGGGGCGCTGGCGGAATCGAGCCACTTCCACCTGTTCGCCATGGGTGTTCTGGTGATGACGCTCACCCACCTGGTTCTGTTCGTGCCGGTGAGTGCGCGGCTGAAGGGATCGCTCACCCTGCTCACATTCCTGAGCGCGCTCCTGAACGAGGGGTCCAACTGGCTGGTGCGTTTCGTCCACCCGGGATTTGCGTGGCTCAAGGTCGCGTGCTTCCTGCTGCTGCAGGCCTCTTTGTTCGGACTCATCATCATCACGATGATCGGCGTGCTTCGTCCCGCGCGGAACGGGTACGGAGAGGCGCCGCGCGGTGCGGCGTCAGGCGGGCGGGTCTGACCACGGAGCCGGGGCGCGGTGCAGCCCCATCGCATAGAAGAGCGCGAGTGCGGTAAGGTATACGAAGCCCAGCGCCCACAGCACGTCGCTCGCGAAGTGCGCTCCCTGCGCCATCCTCGCAAGACCGACGAGCGATCCGTAGCCGAGTCCCAGGATCACGAATGCGAGCGCCCGCGCCCGCGAGCGGCGGCGGACCAGGAAGTACGGCACCAGCAGGTAGAACCCCATCGCGGCGTGCCCGGAGACGAACGATCCGCCCATCTCCTTCGGGCTCTTCACCCACGGCTTCACGTAGCCGCGGTCGCCGCCGAGCTCCCGGACGTCGAGCGGACGCGGGCGTCCCCAGTTCTCCTTGAAGACGTCGTTCACGATGACACCGGGACCGATGGCCAGCGCCAGCACGAGGTACAGCGCCCGGCGGCGGAGAGAGCGCGCACTGTTCTTCCAGAACGACGCCACGAAGGCGCCCAGCGCGCCGACCCCGATGATCCAGGCCGGGATCACCCCGTAGTGCTTGAGCGCCCTCCATGGCTCTTCGGCACCCTGCTCCCACCCCGTTCTGGGCGTGTAGAAGCGTTCAGCCAGGGACAGATCAAGGGTGGTGGTCCAGAACGGAACGGTGAGCCCGGCGAGGACGACAACCGGGAGGACCCAGTCGAAAAGCGCGACGCGGCGTGATCTCATGGAAGAAATGGCGTCCCCAACGGGATTCGAACCCGTGTCGCCGCCGTGAAAGGGCGGTGTCCTGGGCCTCTAGACGATGGGGACCCGGTCGGATCGGGACGCTAGGGTACGGCCCGGGGACGGGGCCTGTCAAATGGTATGCCGGTGGCCGGTTGCGGGAGCCGGGAACGCCCCGCATCACGCCCTCCCGGACCCGCGTCGCGACCACCAAAACACTCGACAGCAGGGCGCCGGCCCGTCTAGGATGGGTGTCAGAATGAGTGCACGGATGACGTGGACACGAATCGCCGGGACAGGCAGCTATATCCCCGAGCGGCTGGTTCCCAACGAGGAATTCTTCAGCCACAGGTTCTATTCCCCCGAAGGGCAGCCGCTGGAACGCAGCAGCCGGGAAACTGTAGAGAAGTTCGCGGACATCACCGATATCGGCGCCCGCCGCTACCTCCCCGACAACCTGGTCACGTCCGACATCGCGCACCTCGCCGCCGAGGACGCGCTGGCGACCGCGAATGTGAACCGCGAAGAAATCGACTACGTCATCGTCGCGCACAATTTCGGTGACGTCGCGGTCGGCAACCGGCGCTCCGACCTCGTCCCCACCATCGCCGCCCGTGTCAAGCACCGCCTGGGCATCAAGAACCCGGCCACCGTCGCTTACGATCTCCCCTTCGGCTGCCCGGGGTGGCTGCAGGCCGTCATCCAGGCGGACTATTTCATCCGCTCCGGCGACGCGAAGCGCGCGCTCGTCATCGGCGCCGAAACGCTGTCCCGCGTATCGGACCCGCACGACCGCGACAGCATGATCTACGCCGACGGCGCGGGCGCCTGCGTGCTCGAGGGCGTGCACAGCGAGACCCCCGTCGGCATCATCGCGCACAGCACGCGCTCGGACACGATCGAACACGCCCACCTGCTGCACATGGGGCCGTCCTACAATCCGGATTTCGCGGGAGACGACCTGTTCCTCAAGATGCAGGGCCACAAGCTCTACGAATATGCCCTGCGCTACGTGCCGCGCGTCGTGAAGGACTGCATTTCGCGCGCCGGCCTCACGCTGGGCGACATCTCCAAGATCCTGCTGCATCAGGCCAACAACAAGATGGACGAAGCCATTCTGGAGCGCGTGTACCACCTCTTCCAGACCACTCCCCCGCCGCTCGTC
>DASTOO010000126.1:0-3905 GCA_035762505.1 Candidatus Krumholzibacteriia bacterium | reverse complement strand
AGCAGGCGCGGGCCCGGCTCGCGGGCGAACGGATCCAAGACGTAGTTCACGCCTCCATTATAGCGGGGTTCGCCGGGGATTCGCTAGCGGGCGTCCCAGATACGGATGGTGGCGTCGGCGGACGTGGAGATGACGGCGTTGCCGGCGGGGGTGGCCGCGAGCGAGAGAATACGGCCGGTATGGCCGTGAAGGCGGGCGACCTCGAGCTTCGAGTCGGGGTTGACGATGCGCACCACGGGGTCGACTCCTCCGATCACGATCCGCCCCCCATCCGGCGTGTAGCACGCGGCGCCGGCGCGGACCGTCTCCATCGTGCCGAGACCGGCGCCGGTCGCCGCGTTCAAGAGGCGCACGACGCCGTCCGCCGTGACCGCCACGAGCCGGGCGCCGTCGGGGCTGAACGCGACATCGACCACCGCCGCCCCCTGCTCGCGGATCACGCGCAGCGTGTCGCCGGAGGCGGCGCTCCAGAGACGAATGGCGCGGTCGCTGCAGGCGGTCGCGAGCGTGCCGGCGGGCGAAAAGGCAATCTTCGTGACCGCGCCGGAGAGACCGTGGACTTCGCCGCGCGGCGCGAGGGTGCGCGCGTCCCAGAACTTCATGGTCGAATCCGCGGAGGCCGACACGAGAACGGCGCCGTCGGGCGACACGCCGAGACCCTGCACCGCCGCGGAATGCGCGGCGAACGCGAAGAGGCGTCGTCTCCGCGCCGTGTCGAACACGATCACGTTGCCGCCGCGATCTCCCGCGTAGAGGTGGGTGCCGCCGGGGTTGAACGCGACGCGCGTCGGAACGTCGGCGCGCCCGGTTCCGATGCGCGCGAGGTGCGCGCCCGAAACGGCGTCCCACAGGTCCACTTCGAGGCGGTTGGGCGCGCCGGCGAGGAGCGATCCGTCCCGGCTCAGGCATGCGTCGTACAGCCCTGCCCGCCCCAGCGAATCCGCCGGGGTTCGGAACGTGCGCACGTCCTCGGCGTTCCGCGGCCACACGCGCACGCCGCCCGCTTCGCCGGCCGCGATCCGTTCGCCGGCCGGATCGACCGCAATCGCGCGTATGGTGTCACCGGCATGAATCTCGGAGGCGATGCTCCCGGTGGCGACGCTCCAGCGCAGGATGCGCCGGTCCGTCCCGGCGGAAACGACCTCCGTGCCGCCGGGCATGAACGCAAGCGCGGTGGCGGCGCCGTCGTGCCCGTCGAATGCGAGCAACAGGCGGCGATCCGAAAGGCGCCACACCTTCACGGCGCGATCCTCGGAAGCGGTCGCGAACACTCCCTCGTCTCCGGCCGCGATATCCGTGATCCGCCGCTCGTGCGCCTTCACATCGGCGATGCGTCTGCGCGTGCGCGCGTCCCACACCTTCGCGTGTCCGGCGTCGTCGCCCGTGATCAACTGGTTGCCGTCGCGCGAGTACGTCACGCACAGGGACGCACCCCCCGCGTTGATCGTGCCGGTCGGCTGCAACGTGTCGAGGCGCCATTCCGTGACCGTGCCGTCGTTGAACGCGGCGGCAAGGCGCGAGCCGTCGGGATGGAACGCGACCTGCGCGCGCCTCGGTCCCGCAAGCCGGGCGCGTTCCGCGCCCGGGGCGGGGTCATAGAGCACGACGGTTCCGTCCCCGAGCCCAAGCGCGACGGTCGTATCGGATGGATGGATGGCGATGCTCTCCACGCCGGACGCGAACGGGCCCGCGCGGCGGAGCGAGTCGCCGCTCTCGGCGCGCCAGAAGCCGATGGTGCCGTCCAGGGACGATGTGACGAGATGGGAACCGTTGTGCGCGAAGACGATTCCCGTGACGTCCCGCGCGTGCGCGGGAATGGAGAAGATGCTTCGATCCAGACGCCGCGACAGGTGATGCCACTCCCAGCCGCGAAGCCCGGGCGGCGTGCGTTCGAGGAGGATGCGTGCGTCGTCGATCTGGTGCGTGCGGATGGACGCCTCCGCGGCGGCGAGCGCGCTCACGTACGCTTCCGCGCGGGCGACTCGGGCGTCTTCCTCCAGAATCAAACCGCGCTGGATCGCACCGGTCTTGCGGGAAACGTTGACGCGGAGCGCCGCGCCCAGGGCGGCGATCGTCAGCAGGAGCGCGCCGGCGATGATGGCATTCTGCCTCCGCGCCAGCCGGGCGAGCGTGCCGCGCTTTCCGGGCACCGCGGCCGGCTCGGCGGGGGGCACGTGCGCGGCGAGGAGGGCGGCGACTTCCGCCCGGAGCGCGGGATCGTCCCGGCAATGGTCGTCGAGGAAGGTGTCCCAGCGGGAAGGATCGAGATCGAGGGCTGCGTCGAAGAGCGTCTCGATTCGTTGCCAGCGTTCGGAGTCCATGCGGTGGTCTTCCGCCGGCTCCCCGGCCCGCGGCGTTTCGCAGTCTACCATCCGCCCCGGGGTGTGGGCAACGCGATGGTGCGGTCGCGTGTGATGCACGCAAGTGAGAGGGGAAGCCCGGTCATCGAACTCGCCGGGGAGCTCGACGACCGGGCTTCCGACCGCTACGTGGGGCGCGCGATTACATCCGCTTCAATTCGACCCGGCGGTTCGCGGCTTTTCCTTCCGGCGACACGTTGTCGGCGATCGGCTGGGATTCACCATATCCCTTGGCCGTCAGCTGGGTCGCGGGCACTCCCTTCGTGATCAGGTAGTCCCGCACCGCGTTGGCCCGCCGTTCCGAGAGTTTGAGGTTGTACGCCTCGCTGCCGTCGGCATCGCAATGCCCCCCGACTTCGACATTCACGTCCGGGTGTGCGACCAGGCTCTCGGCCACACGGTCGAGTATCTGCGCGGACTCCGCGAGCAGGACGGCCTTGTTCGTCTGGAAGTTGACACCCTCGAGGACAATCGGTTTCTCCGGCGTCGGGACGAACGGCGCGGCGGCGACGATGGACACGGTCTTCTGGCTGGTGACTCCCTTGGAGTCGGTGACCGTGAGCGACACCGCGAAGGTTCCGTCCTTCTCGAAGACATGGCTGGGGTTCTGTTCGCTGCTCGTGGCCCCGTCCCCGAAATTCCAGGCGTAGGTGATGGGCGGACATCCTCCGCCGGCCGTGCCTTCGAAATTGACGGTCATCGGAGCTGTATCACCGACGGGAGTCGCCAACGCCGTGCCGGTGAGCGGCGGGCAGCTGGCGGTTACGGACACGCTGCTCATGGCCGGGTTTCCCTTGGAATCCATGACCGTCAGCGATGCCGTGTAGGTGCCGTCCGCCTGGTAGGTATGGCGGGGATTCTGGTCGGTGCTCGTGCTGCCGTCACCGAAGTCCCAGGCGTAGGTGTACTCCGGGCAGCCTCCCGTGACGGAACCGCTGAACTGCACCTCCAGCGGGATCGAGCCGCGGGCGGGATCTCCCGACGCGGTGGCAGTCGCCGGCGGACACCCTGCGCCGAAATGGAAGGTCAAGCCGGCGAACGCTTCCGCGATGCCCCTGGGCAGGTCCAGCTGGCCCGGCTCTGACCCGACCACGTCCTGGTCGTCCTTGAAGCTGGTAAAGAGGTGCGTCAGGTAGCGGAACTTGACGCCGAGTTCAAAGGAGAGCAGGTCGGAGGGGAAGAACTCCACGCCCGCCCCGCCCATCACGTACAGTTCCTGGTCCTTCAGCTCGTAAGGGTCCCCCGCGAGGTCCAGCGGCGGAACATCATTCGTACCCGCCCGCGGGTCGTCCAGCGCGGGGTCGTCGGACATCAGCGTGTTTCCATCCTTGTCGGTCCATTTCCAGATGTACATCCCGGACCCGAGGGCCACGTACGGCGACCAGCCGCTGTCCTCGCGAAATTGATACTCCGCGAACAGCCCGGCGACATAAGCACCCTGGCGCGGGCCGTCCGTGATCTCGTCGAAGGACATCCCGGCCCCGTCGGACCGGTTGTCGACCGCGCTCAAGTCGGCGAGGTAGGTCTGCATCCAGCTTCCCTCCA
>DASTOO010000125.1:0-8149 GCA_035762505.1 Candidatus Krumholzibacteriia bacterium | reverse complement strand
CGCGCACGCGCCGCTCGGTGCGACATTTTTCCCCCGATCCGGTCCCGCGCCAGGCACTGCTCGATTGCATCGACGCCGCGGCCCAGGCGCCCTCGGGCGCGAACAAGCAGCCGTGGACGTTCGTGCTCGTCACCGACCCGGTGGTGAAGAAACGCATCCGCGCAGCGGCCGAGGAAGAGGAACGGGCGCACTACGCGGGCCGTGCCTCGGAGCGCTGGCTCCTCGACCTGGAGCCGCTGGGCACCGACGAGAACAAGCCGTTCCTGGAGACGGCGCCCGCGCTGATCGTGGTGTTCGCGCAGCGTCACGGCGCAACGCCGGCCGACCAGCACTACTACGTCGGCGAATCGGTGGGCATCGCGACCGGAGTCCTTATCGCGGCACTGCACCACGCCGGATTCGCGACGCTCACGCACACGCCGAGCCCCATGAAGTTCCTGGGGGAGATCCTGAGTCGCCCGTCGAACGAGCGGGCCTATCTCCTGATTCCGGTGGGATTGCCCGCGGAGGGCTGCCGCGTCCCCGCCATCGGGCGAAAGCAGCGCGGCGACTATGTGGTGGAAGTGTAGAGCGCCGGCGGCCGCGTCAGCATACGCGACACAACAGGCCCTTGAGATACTCGGACTCGGGGAAGGCGGCCAGGCCGGGGTGGTCGTCCCCCTGGCCGAGGCGGCGCAGGATTTGCACGTCGCGGTGCGCATCCACGCCCGCCCATGACACCGCCATGGTGAAGGACGCGATGTCGACCGCCTGCGAGCAGGAGAACGTGGCCAGCGTCCCCGCGGGGTTGAGGATCTCCATCGCGAGCAGGTTGATATCCTTATACGCGCGCAGCGCCTTGTCGAGTTGATGGCGGCTCAGTGCGAACTTGGGTGGGTCGAGCACGATCAGGTCGAAGCGCCGGCCGGCGTCGCGCAGTGCGCGCAGCGACTCGAACACGTCCGCCTGCAGGATTTCGCACGCGGCCGCGCCGCAGCCGTTCGCTTCCAGATTGAAGCGCAACATCTGCAGCGCCGGCGCCGACGAATCCACGAACATCACCGCGGCAGCGCCCGCGCGCAACGCGCAGATGCCGAATCCGCCGGTGTGACAGAACGCGTCCAGCACGGCGCCGCCGCGCGCCAGCGGCGCCACCGCGGCCCGGTTGAAACGCTGATCCAGGTAGAAGCCGGTCTTCTGCCCGGTGCCGACATTCACGCGGAAACGAATGCCGTTCTCCATGATCTCCATGTCGGCGGCCGCCGCAGCGGCATCACCGCGCGCACATCCCACCACGGCGGGCAGACCTTCGCGCGCGCGCGAAGCGGTGTCGCTCCGCTCGAAGATGCAGCGTACGCCGGCGGTCTGCTCCAGCGCGTCGAGGATCGGCCCGCGCGCCCGCTCGACTCCCGCCGTCAGGAACTGCACCACCACCACGTCGCCGTAGCGATCGGCCACGAGCCCCGGAACGAAGTCGGCTTCGGCGTGCACGAGACGATACGCGTTGGTGGCGCCGTCCGCGGCCAGACGCGAGCGGCGCGCCACGGACTCCGCCACCCGCGCGCGCCAGAACGCCTCGTCGATCAGCCGCTCGTCCCACGCGAGCACGCGCACGCGGATGCGCGACTGCTCATTGTAGTAGCCGCGTGCGAGGAATGCGCCGCGCGCGTCCACCACGTCGACGATGTCGCCCGCCGCCGGATCGCCCGCGACCGACGCGATCGCGCCCGAGAATACCCACGGGTGACGGTGGCGGAGCGACTTCTCGCGGTTGGCGCTGAGCGTGACGCGCGCCATGATCAAACGTTGAAGCGGATGGTGAGGATGTCCCCGTCCGCGACCGGGTAGTCCTTGCCCTTGAGATAGTACTTGCCGACCGCCTTGAGCTTGTCTTCCCCGCCGGCCGCGACGAGGTCGTCGTACTTCATCACCTCCGCGCGGATGAAGCCGCGCTGGAGGTCGCTGTGGATGACGCCCGCCGCTTCCGGCGCCAGCGCGCCGCGGCGCACGAACCACTGCCGCACCTCGTCTTCACCCACCGTGAAGAAGGACTGCAGCCCCAGCGCGTCGATGCACAGCGAGGTCAGCAGGTGCAGCGCGGGCTCGTCGATCCCGAGATCGGTCATGAAGGCCGCGCGCTCCTCCGCGCTTTCGAGCTGCGCGATCTCCGCTTCCGCGCGGACGGCGATCTGGACGATGGACCCGCCGAAATGGCCGAATGACGCGGCGAGCCCGTCGCGTAGCGCGGTCTTCCCGATCGCGTCGTCGGCGACGTTGAGCGCGACGATGAGGGCCCGGCGGGTGAGGAACGGATAGCTGGCGATGAGTGCGGCATCGTCGTCCGACGCCTCGAGGCGTCGCAGCGGCTCCTCGCGCTCCAAGGCCTCGCGAAAGCGCATCAGAAGGTGCTTCTCCTTCTCCGCGCGGTCGTCCTTCCCCTTCTTGAGGTTCTTCTCGATGCGATCGAGCCGCTTCTCGATGAAGACGAGGTCATGCAGCACCATTTCACCGTGGACGAACTCGATCTCCCGGCGCGGATCGGGGCCACCCCACAGGTGATAGACCGAATCGTCCGCGAACGCGCGCACAACGTGGCAGTACGCGTCGATCTCCGCCAGGTCCTTCAACGCCTCCCCTTCGGCCAGCGTGTTCTCCTCGATGGCGGGGAGCAGCACCACCTCCAGGCGGGCGCGTACCTGGCGCCTGGGCCGGTAGAGTTCGACCAGGCGGTCGAAGCGCGGATCCTGCACGTCGGCTACGCCGCGCGCGGGCTGGCGCGGATCGGCGTGACCCGGCAGCGCGGAAGAGCCCACCAGCAGCGAGAACAGCGTTTTCTTGCCGGTCTGCGGGAGACCGATGATTCCTATCTTCATGCGTACTCCTGGGAACCCTGCGCGCAGGGGTGTGGATGCAGACCGGCCCGCGCCCGGAAGGTGTCCGGACGCGGGCCGTGATGCGCTGGCTCGCTACGCCGCTTTCACGGCCGCGATCATGTCCATGACCGCCTTCTTGCCGTCGGCGAAGAACATGAGGGTGTTGTACGCCGCGAAGAGCGGGTTCGGGATGCCGGCGAAACCCGGGCTCAGGCTGCGCTTGACCACGACGACGGTGCGGGCCTTGTCGACGTCGATGATGGGCATGCCCGCGATGATGCTCTTGGGATCGCGCGCCACCGGATTCACGACGTCGTTGGCCCCGATAATGATGCACACGTCCACCGTCTCCATGGTCGGGTTGATGGCGTCCATCTCGATGAGCTTGTCATAATCGATGTTCGCTTCCGCCAGCAGCACGTTCATGTGCCCCGGCATGCGCCCCGCCACCGGGTGAATCGCGTACTCCACGGAGATGCCCTTCCCCTCAAGCAGGTGGGCGAGATCGCGCACCGCGTGCTGTGCCTGCGAGACCGCCATGCCGTACCCCGGAACGATGACGACGCGCTGCGCGCTGTCGAACAGCATCGCGATCTCCTCGGCCGAGGTCGACTTGATCTTGCCCGCGTAGACGTCGTCCCCCTTGGGCGCGTCAACCGCCTGGAAGCGCGCGAAGAGGACGTTGGGCAACGAGCGGTTCATGGCCCGGCACATGATCTCCGAGAGAATGATACCGGAAGCTCCGACCAGCGAACCGGAAATGATCAGCACGTTGTTGGAGAGCACGAAGCCCGTCGCCGCCGCCGCCAGCCCCGAGTACGAGTTGAGGAGTGCGATCACGACCGGCATGTCCGCGCCGCCGATGGGAAGCGTCAGCGTGAAACCGAGAATCGAGGCGACCGCGACCAGCAGCCAGTACGGCATCATGTTCGACGGGTCGCGTACCACCAGTACGCCCAGCGCGACGCAGACCAGTCCCAGCACAATGTTGAACTGATTCTGCATCGGAATCCGTATCGGATTCCCCTTGATGACGAATTCCTGGAGCTTCGCGAATGCGACCAGGCTGCCGAAGAAGGTGACGCCGCCGATGAGTCCGGAGGCGACCGTCGCGATGGTCATCTGCAGGCCGATGCTCCCGGCCGCGGCGTTGGCCTCGATGAGCGCCGCCCCCGCCACCAGAACCGACGCGCCCCCGCCGAATCCGTTCAGGAGCGCGACCATCTGCGGCATGGCCGTCATGGCGACGCGCAGCGCCATCACCGCTCCCACCACCGCGCCGACGGCGAACCCGCCGGCGATGATCGCGTAACTCACCACATGGCGATCGACCAGCGTCGCCACGATGGCGATGAGCATGCCGACCGCGCCCAGCAGGTTGCCCCGGATCGCCGTGCGCGGATGGCCCAGCATCTTGAAGCAAACGATGAAGAGCACCGCCGCCACGACATATGCAAGATTGATCATTGATTCGCGCATTGCTTACCGCCCCACTCCTTATTTCTTCTTGAACATCGCGAGCATCCGGTTCGTCACCATGAAGCCGCCGACCACGTTGATGGTCGCGAACGCGACCGCCACGAACGCCAACACCGTGGTCAGCGTCTTGTCGGTGGAACCGGCGGCCAGCATGGCCCCGATGATGGTGATGCCCGAAACCGCGTTCGACCCCGACATGAGCGGCGTATGCAGGATCGGCGGCACCTTCTGAATCACTTCGAAGCCCACGAAGACCGCGAGCACGAATACGGTGAGGATCATCACGAACGAATCCACAAACCAACCTCCGGTTGATCGTTACCGTGCCGCGACGGCTATGCCCAGCCGCTCGCGGAGCGCGGGGCTGACCACGTCGCCCCCGCTCGTCACCATTGTGTCGCGGACGATCTCGTCCTCGCTGGACAGATTGATGACGCCCTTCTTGACGAAATTCTGGACGAACGCGGTGACGTTGCGCGCGTACATCTGGCTTGCGTGATACGGCACGGTCGCCGCGAGATTCACCGGTCCGATGACCTTCACCCCGTGCACCTCGACCGTTTCCCCGGCGCGCGTCGCGTCGACGTTGCCGCCGCGCTCGGCGGCGAGGTCGATGATCACCGAACCGGGCGCCATCGCCTTCAGCATGTCGCCGGTGATCAGCACGGGCGCCTTCTTGCCGGGAATGGCCGCGGTAGTTATGACGACATCGCTCTCCGCGACGACTTTCGCCATCAGCTCGCGCTGCCGACGGTAGAAGTCCTCGCCGAGCTCGCGCGCGTAGCCGCTCTTGTCCTCCGCGTCCCCCGCCTCGACCGGCAGTTCAACGAACTTGGCGCCGAGGCTCTGGATCTGCTCCTTCACCGCGGGGCGCACGTCGTAGGCGTGCACGACCGCGCCCATGCGCTTGGCCGACGCGATCGCCTGCAGCCCCGCCACCCCGGCTCCGATGACGAACGCGCGCGCCGGCGCAACCGTGCCGGCGGCGGTCATCATCATGGGGAACATGCGCGGCAACGCGTCCGCAGCCATCAGCACGGCCTTGTAGCCGGCGATGGTCGCCATCGACGAGAGCACGTCCATGCTCTGGCCGCGCGTGATGCGTGGAATGAGCTCGAGAGCGAACAGCGTCGCTCCGCCGGATGCAAACTCGCGGATCGCGTCCGGCTCGTTGAGCGGGTCCGCCATTCCGATGATGATCTGATCGCGCCGGATGCGTGCGCGATCGTCGTGGCCCGGATTGGCGCCGGCCACGCGCACGCAGGCGACGATCTGCGACGCGAACACGTCGTCGCGCGACCCCAGCGTTGCGCCCTTCTCCTCGTACAAGTGATCCGGGTAGCCGGCGGACGCACCCGCGCCCCGCTCGACCACGACACGGACCCCGGACTTGGAAAGGATGGAAAGGACGGCGGGCACGAGCGCGACACGTGTTTCTCCTGCGTACGTTTCGCGCGGAACGCCCAGGACGATAATAGGACCCTCTGCCATGAATTCCTCCCTCGCGCTGCGGCGACACGGTTGCCACACCCTACCACGCCCCGCGTGGAAGGTGAAGAGCAAATCAACTACTCGCGAATCAACGAGTGGCGGGGAAAGAAAAAAGGAATAACACCTGTGCAGGTGCTATTTGAGGAGAACCATCTTGCGCGTCTGCACGCCGAAGTTGCTTTCGAGCCGGTAGAAGTAGATCCCGGACGCCGAATCGACACCCCAGCCGTTGCGTCCCGTCCAGACCGCGCGGTGTCGGCCGGCCGGAAAGACCCCATTCTCCAGCACCCGCACCAGTGCCCCGTGCGCGTTGTAGACAGACAGTTTGGCCGGCGTCTCTCCCGGGAGTTCGAACCAGATCTCGGTGCGCGGGTTGAACGGGTTCGGCATGTTCTGCTCGAGGGCGACCTCCGGCGCAGCGGGCACCACGACTTCGGCCGCCTCCGATCGCGCTTCGCCGGAAGTCTCGACGCCCGCGACCACGTACTCGTACGCTCTTCCGCGCGTGACACCGCCGTCGACGAACTCGCGCGTCGACGGCGGCAGCAGTTCGTCCCCGCTCACGACGGCCTCCGCCTCCCCACCGGAGCGCCGGTACACGCGGAAGCCGAGCACGCCCGTCTCGCGCGACGCATCCCAGCGCACCCGCACGTCGTCTCCCACCAGCACCGCCTCCGTCATGCTCACGATAAGCGCATTGGTCGCGCCCTCGATCGCCACCAGGGTCTGCTTCGCCGGGACGTTCTCGTAGCGGTCCACGATGCCCGACGGCCAGCGCACGTCGACGCGCGTCGCCGTCGCGAACCCGCCCAGTCCGAATTCGACCTCGAGGCTCGGCTGGCACAGGTAGCTCTCGCCGCCGCTCACGTCGCGAAACTGGGTGACGCCGCCGGCAACGACGGTCACGCGCGCGCCGATGCCGTCGCGGTTGCTCACCGTCCCCACCGTCTTCACCTTGAGCCAGTTGGCGGCGGTGGGAATGGCGCGGTACAGCACCGACGGCGCCTGGTTGTTGCTCACGAACATGTCGACGAAGCCATCGTCGTTGTAATCGCCCAGTGCGAGGCCGTAGCCGGGCCCGGTGTCGCCGGTTCCGGTCTGATCGGTGACGTCCTCGAACGTGCCGTCGCCCTTGTTGCGGAACATCACGTTTTTCGCGGCGAGGGATCCCGCGACGGCGTCCCAGTTCACCACGTACAGGTCGAGGTCCATGTCGTTGTCGTAGTCGAGGAAGGAACAGCCCCAGCCGTAGCGCGCCACCTGCACGCCGAGCTCGTTTGCGACGTTGTCGTAGGTGCCGTCGCCGTTGGCGCGCAGGAGCACGTTCTTGATGCTGAGGAGCCCGGTGGTGTTGGTGAGGTAGATGTCGAGGAAGCCGTTGCCGTCGAAGTCGCCCACGCCGATGCCCATGGAATCCAGCTCGACGTCGGCGCCGGACTCGACCGACACGTCGGTGAACGTTCCGTCGTCGTTGTTCCGCCACAGGCGGTTGCCGCCGTGCTTGTCGTTGGAGAGGTACAGGTCGATGTCGCCGTCGTTGTCGTAGTCGATCCACGCCGCTTCCAGGCCGGCCTTGCCGTCGTCGATGCCCAGTTCGGCGGCCCGCTCCGTGAAGGAGCCGTCTCCGTTGTTGACGAAGAACTGATTCGGCTTCAGATCACCCAGGGTCCCGCGATTGACGACGTAGAGATCCACGAAACCATCGCGGTTGTAGTCGCCCCACGCCGCGCCGAACGTCGGGTTGGCGGTCTTCATGACGGGATCGGCGACGTCGGTGAACGTGCCGTCGCCGTTGTTGCGGTACAACCGGTTGGAGCCGCGGTGGTTCCCGACGAACACGTCCTCGTCGCCGTCGTTGTCGAAGTCGGCGAACTTCACCGCGCGGCCGTTGCCGAAGTCATCGCACCCGGCCTCGGTCGCGATGTCGGTGAACGAGCGATCCGCGTTCTGGCGGAACAGCCAGTCGCCACGGCCGCCCTCGTTGGCCACGAACAGGTCCAGGTCACCGTCACCGTCGAAGTCGACGAACGCCGCGCCGTATCCCCAGTCCTCGCGGTCCGTGCCGTTGATCACGAAGTCGAGACCGGAGTTCTGCGGGGGCACCGCGGTGAAGCCACCCTGCGCGCGCGCGGCGGGCGCGGTCAGGAGGACGAGCACGGCGGCGGGCAGGAGCGCCCCGCCGCGGCGAGGTGTGTGGAACGTGACCATCCGTAACCCCAACTGCAGCAACGTTACTCAGGGAGGCGGGTCGTGCGGGGCGCCGTCCGAGTTGCCACGGATGAAATTATAGCGGACGGGAGTGGATAAGTCCACCGGCGGGGGCCGGC
>DASTOO010000124.1:0-7122 GCA_035762505.1 Candidatus Krumholzibacteriia bacterium | reverse complement strand
ACGGTGCGGACCCCCCACCGGTATCGTACCTGACTGCTGGAGGGAAGATCACGGTAGACGGAGAACTCGATCACGACGTCCGACCCCGTACCGATCAGCGGTATGTCCGGCGACTGGATCTGATTGATGAGAGAACGATTGTCGGCGTTCTTGAATGGAACAGCCGTCTGCCCCGGCCAGCCCCCGCACGCGTAAGTGACCGTCGATCCAGCCAGCGCCGCCCATATGCACGACAGGTTCCGCACACACGGGTCCTCCTGGACCTGGGCGGCACCCGCAAAGAGCGCGAGCGCCGCTCCGTAACCCGGCCCCACCCAGCTTTCCCAGTCGTCGGCCTCGGTGGCGTTGACCGCCTCGTCTTCGAAGTCCTCCAGCAGGAGCCCTTCCGCGGCCAGGTTGTCGATGTGCGCGCCTCCCCCGCTCAGGATGGCGAGGCCGTCCTGCGGCGACCAGGCGTAGTCGGACACGAAGCGGAAGCGGATCTTCACCGGACCGGTCGTGCCGATGTTGTACTGGCGATTGTACGTGGCCGCGGGGATGGTGCCGTCCCAGACGCCTACCCCGCCTTCCAGCGCCACCCATCCCGTCTCGCCCGTGCAGTCGAGCGTGTACTCGAGCGTGGTGAAGTCGTAGGACGGCTCGGACGCAAAGCGCGCGATGAAGGTCATGTCGAGAACGCCGTCGCCGGAGACCGGGATGCAGTCCTTCGTGACGATCGCCTGGTCCCAGTTGTTCCCGTAGCCCGCAAAGGTGTAGTCACACGGAGACCACAGCGACGGCAGACGCCCGCCGCACCACAGCGACTTCGTTCCGGCCAGCGGAGAGAAGGCGCCCGGGTTCAGCCCCGCGTAGTCGTCGACGTGGAAGTAGTGCTGCTCCTGCGCGGTGAGATCCACGCTTGTCCAGCCCTGCTCGGTACACGACCCGCTGGCATCGAACGACGCCTGGTACAGCACGGTGGTTTCGTAGGCGACGGATGCAGCCAGGAACGACCGCGCCGCGTCGCCACGGTCGCTCGTCCGCGCGGGGGACGCCGACACCGCGCGCGCGCTGCCCTGCGGATCGCGCGCGTGAACAGGAGCTGCAGTGATAAGCAACGAGGAAAGAAGAACGAATGCGGCCGAACGCATGAGCGCCCTCCCGTGAAAGAGCGCGGACGGCGAGTATCACTTGAAGGCGCCGACCGCATCGCGGGTTCCAAAGCGGAACCCGCTCGACGACTGCACGGTGGGAACTCGGTCGGCTAAGGATGCCCTTGCCCGGCATTCGGACGTCGATGGAGGAATTCTAGCAACGAGACGGGCGGCCGTCAACCCCGCGTTGAACGCGGCCGTTCCGCCGCGGTCAGGACGCCGCGCAGCACCTGCCCGATCGACGCGAGGCTCGCGCGCTCGATGCAGCGTTGCCGCGCCAGCGCGCCGCGCCGGGCGGCCTCGGCGGGATCCGCGAAGACGGCCGCGAGCGCGTCCGCGATTTCGCGCGGTGACGATGGATTCACCAACCAGGCGGCGCCGTCCAGCATCTCCGGGATATCGCCCACGCGCGTGGTCACGATGGGCTTGGCCATGGCCATGGCGTCGGTGAGCTTCATTGGAAACTGCGCGTGCGCCGCGGGTGTGTCGCGCTGCGGGGCGACGACGACGTGCGCCGCCGCGACCACGCCCGGCATCTCGTTCGCGCCGAAGTGACCGAGACGCACGACGCGCCGCGGATGCCGGGCGGCGATCTCGCGCGCGAGGTGATCCCCCGCCTCGCGGCCGCCCACGATGACGAGGCGCGCGTCGTCCCAGCCGAGAATGTCGAGCGCGGCCGCGACGTCGTCGACGCCCTTGTGCTCGCGGACCGTCCCCGGAAACATCACGACGCGGAAGCCCTCCAGCCCGAGCGCGCGGCGCGCTTCGTCCGCGTCGTGACGGGCGGGATCGAAGAGCGCCGTGTCCTTGCCGCTCGGCACGTACGCCGCGCCGTAACGCTCCGCGAGGAAGCGCGTGTTGGCCGTGACGGCGTCGGCGCGCGGCAGGAGCGACTCCATCCAGCGGCTGTAGCGCGGGTGGTCGGGATTGGCGAACGCCCGCACCCGGCGGCGCGAGCGGCGCGGCCACGAACCGCGCGGCGCCCGGCCCGGAAATGACGGCTCCCAATCGTCGGCGTCGACGATCAGCGGCCGGCCGCGGCGGATGAGGAGCGCCACCCCGAAGGTCGACGCCCGCACCTTCACCGCGTACAGGGCGTCGCCCTGCGCGCGATCCTGCACGTCGAGCACGCGCTCGGCGCAGGAGCGCTCGGGGAACGAATGGAGGACGAGGCCCTTGGGCGGATCCGGGTAGACGCGTTCGCCCTCGGGAAGGGCGCCCACGATTTCGGCGCGTACACCGATCGTGCGGAGTGCGCCCGCGAGCATGTACGCGCGCGTCATCCCGCCCCGGCACAATCCGGGCACGAGGAGCGAAACGCGGGCGATCATTCGTGCGCGCCCGCGAACACCGCCGCCGCGAAGGAGCTGCCGTCCACGTCCGCGAGCGTCACGCCGAGACGATCCGCGATGGTCGGGCCGAAGTCGACGATGGATACCGCGTCCTCCAGGCGGCCGGCCTTCGTCGCCGGCCCGGTGGCCGCAAAGAGCCCCTGCGGCGAGTGGTCGCCCGTGCGGCAGCGGGTGTACTCGCCGACGATCTCGCCCGTCTTCTCCGAGTGCACGCGGGCGATCGGCGCGCGGTTGTTCCACTCCACCATGAGATCGGGCAGGTGGTCCATATAGGGGCCGCTGAACAGCTCGGCGGTGCGCAGCACGCGCCGCACCACCGGCTCGCCGGTGTCGACGTTGCTGAGCGCGCGCAGATCGGCCTCCAGCGCCGCGCACACGTGGTCGAACTCGGCGCCGGGTTGCACGCGGCCGGCGGGCTCGCGCCCCACGAGGTTGATGCGGACCGCACCGTACGCGTCGCCGTTGGGTACGGCGAAATAGCGGCGCGACGCCGGCCCCGAGATCCCCAGGCGCTCGCGCGCGGGACCCTTGAGGGGCGCCAGCAGGCCGCGCAGCCCCTTCGGCGCCCGCTTCCAGATTCCCTTGGCGCGCGACGCCGTCCTGGCCGACGGCAAGGAAGCGCCGGGCCGCTCAATGCGCCTGAGGATCGCGTCGAGCATATATGTGCCGTTGTAATGGCAGCGCATGCCGTGGCTCGCGAGCACGATCACGTCCGTGCCCGGGCCCGCCGCCGCGATCAGCTCGCTGATGGCGGCGTCTATCGCGACGTAGACGTCGCGCACGGGATCGCCGATGCGCGCGGCGAGGGCGGCGTCGTGGCGTTCGTGCGCGGGGTCGTGCACGTGCCAGCACTGGTGACCCACACAGTGGCACTCGCTGAACACCCCGAGGGTGGCATCCCACTCCCCCTCCGCGATGATATCGAGGAGCATGCGCTTCCTGCGCTCGACCCGCGCGATGAGCTGCGCGCGGAGCTTCTCGTGCTCTCCCGCGCGGCCGTGCACGTTGCAGTTCCCCACCTCGTCGCGGCCGTAGCGCGCCATGATGTCCGCGGCGAGGGACGGCGGCCACGTCACCGGCGCGGGGAAATCCGCGTCATGCGTCCCCCAGTCGACGAGGTGGATGCCGTTCAGTCCGGCGACGACGTGCGACTTGGGCACGTCGACCACCGCGACGCGGCGGCCCGCGGCCGCGATCGCGTCCCAGAACGCCGGCGCGCGGACGTCGGTGGGATGGATGCGGACGTTCTGGTAGGTCCCGGGTCGCAGCTGCTCGTAGCAGTAGCGCGCGTGCCGGCCGGGGCCGACCGACGTCCAGAACGAGGGCCAGACCGCGCCCACGTAAAGGCCCGGCGGACTCTCCGTGACCCCCCAGGCGCCCTCGCGCAGGAGGCGCCGGAAGGTGGGAAGCGTGCCGTCCTCCGCCCACGCGAGCACGGTGTCCTTGTCGAGGGCGTCGGCGCCGATGAACAGAACTCTGGTGGCCACGGAACTCCTTCGGTTGCGGGCGTGAGCGCCGCGCCCGCGCTTCATTATAAAGGAGGGGCGCCGGCGCTGACAACGCGGGGGTTGCGTGGGCAGTATGCGACGGTTGTGCTACAGTAGGCGCCGCCCACGGCTCCGATGAAGCAACGCCATCCATCGTCACGCGCATCCACGCGGCTCGGAGTCACCCTTGCGGCCGTCCTCGTCATGACCGTGCTCGTCGCGCCCGCCCGGGCGAACTTCAACGCCGCCGCGCTCGCCGCGTACGAGGGATTCCTGGTGACGGATGTCGCCGTCACCGGCCAGGGCATCACCCGGGAGTACATCATCCGACGCGAGATCCGCGTCCAGCCCGGCGACGTGTTTCGCGCCGCGACCGCCCGCGCGGACCTGGTCCGCCTCGAGAATCTCGGGATCTTCAGCTCGCAGGCCGTCACGGCCGTTGCGGGGGACAGCACCCTCGCGCTCACCTACCAGGTGCGCGAAATGCCGTGGATCGTCCCCTATCCGAAGGTCAAGTACACCGAGCTGGACGGATTCTCGTTCGGGATCGGCGTGGCGTCGGTGAATCTCTTCGGGCGCGCGATGTATCTCAGCGGCTACGGGACAACTGGGCGGCGTCGACGTGTTCTCCGCCGTCTTCAGGTACCCCTGGCTCACCGGCAACCACCTCTCGGTCGACGCCGTCCTGTCCGACTACCGGCGCTACGACCCGTTGAACGATTTTCGCGAGCACAGCCGCGAGGTAACACCGTGGGTCGGGCATTGGATCGGCGACGCGGGACGGGTGGCCGCCACCGTCTCCTGGTTCCAGATGAACTCGGACCGCGACGGCGTCACCCTCTCGCCGGACCGCCGCGACGAGTTTCTGCGCGTGGGAATCCGAGGCGGCTTCGACACCCGCGATTCCTGGCGGGACCCCGCGCGCGGCTGGAACAACGAGCTGCTGGTCATGTGGTACGACGGGTCCGTCTTCGACGAGCCCGGGCAATGGCCGCTGATCGAGCTGGACCTCCGCCGCTACCAGCCCATCGCCGGCCCGAAGAACACGCTCATCATCGGCAACCTGGTGTCCTGGCAGGACGGACAGGCCGATGTCGAAATTCCGCGCTACCTGCAGTACCGCATGGGCGGCGCCAACTCCATCCGCGGCTACGACATCGATGAACTCGGCCAGGAGCTGTTCGGCGCGAACCAGTGGATCTTCACGCTCGAGTACCAGCGCGAGGTCATACCGCTACGCGAGTTCCGCTTCGGCCGGTGGGCCGTCAGCGCGGGGCTCGACGCCGCGACCTTCGTGGACGTGGGCAACGCCTGGAGCGAACCGGATGACTTCAACAGGGACCACAGCCGGACCGGATTCGGCGTGGGGCTGCGCTTTCTCATTCCCGCGGTCAATGAGCTGCGAACAGATATCGCCATCGGTGAAGACGGCGGTGTAATCTTCCACCTGGGTGTGGGCGACAGACTGAGCGCCCAGCGGGGTCGCTTGCGATAGAAAGGATGATGACGATGATCAGGCACGCTCGTCTCGTGACAGTGCTCGCGGGTATCACCACGATGGTTGTCTCCGCGCCGGACACGCGCGCGCAGGACACGCACTACTGGAACCTCCACTACGGAACGCGCGGCGAGTTGGTGAGCGGCGTCATGGTGGGGAGCGCGCTCGACCTGAGCTCGTCGTTCTACAACCCGGGCGCGTTCGCGCGCATGCAGGACCCCTCGGTCCTGTTGACGGGGAGCGTGTTCGCCATGCAACGGATCAGCCTCGTGGACGAAGATCCGGACGAGAAGTCGCCGCAGTCGTCCAACACGGGGCCGTCGCCCAGCATGGTGGCCGGCATCCTGCCCTTCGAGTGGGGGGGCGGGCGCATGGGCTATTCGTTCCTCACGCGCCAGCAGATGGACTTCCGTGCCGTCGCGCGCGACGGGGTGATCGTCGGCCTCGACCAGCCGTCGGACACGCTGTCCATCGGCGGCGAGGGCATCATCGAGCAGAACATGGGCGAGTACTGGGGCGGCGTCACCTGGTCGAGAAACCTCGGCGACCGCTACTCGCTCGGAACGACGCTGTACGGCGTGTACCGGTCCCAGCGCACGCGTGTGCAGGGCCTGCTGCAGGCGTTCGGCGCCGGCGGGTACAGCGGTTCGGGCACGAACGTGCAGGAACTCGACTACTGGACGGGCCGCGCGCTGGCCAAGTTCGGCCTGCTCGCCGATTTCGGAAAGACGATCGCCGGCATATCGATCACGACGCCGGGCCTGCACGTCATGGGGAGCGGCACCGCCGTCAGCCTTCGCACCGTCACCGGGGACGTCGACTTCGACGGCGTCTCGGACGCGAGCGCCGGGGTCTCGTACGCCGAGGACGCGGACGCGGAGTTCAAGTCGCCGGCTTCCGTGGCACTCGGACTCTCGTACCGCTTCGACGCGCTGACGCTCCACGCCACCGCCGAGTACTTCGCCGCGCTGGACCAGTACACCGTGCTCGACTCGCCCGCGCCCCCCACCGGACCCGGTGTCACGGGCGTCGACGTCGCATACCAGCACGCCGCGGAGTCGGTGTGGAACGCGGGGGCGGGCGTCGAGTACCGCTTCAGCGAGCGCGGCATCGCCTACGCCGCGTTCGTGTCCGACCGGTCGTCGTACCGGCCGGTGGAAGGAACGCGGGTGACGTCGTCCACCTGGGACATCAACCACGTGAGCGGCGGCGTCGCGCTGGCCGTCGGCGGGACGGAGCTGACGCTGGGAATGGGCTACGCATGGGGCGGTCGGGCGGTTCAGCGGGACATCCCCGCCACCGGCGACCTTCCGCCCGTGGTGCGGCCCGGGGAGGTCGATTACACGCGCATGAAGTTCATCATCGGGATAGCACTGTAGCCGCCCGGTGCCGTCCCCCTTGTCATTTCACGCGCTTTGGACTATCGTTGCGCCGGATTCGTCCCCCGGTAGAGGCGGGACAGCTGATCCCAAGTTAACCCAATTGAAGGAGATATTCCGATGATTCGTAAATTGATGACGGTGACGCTTGTCACCGCGCTCGTCGGCGTCGCCGCACCGTCCTTTGCGCAGAGTGACATCATCGAGCTGCTGCGTTCCGATATCGCCACGCAGAAGAAAGCTCTCATCACGCAGGCCATGAACATGACGGAA
>DASTOO010000123.1:0-4633 GCA_035762505.1 Candidatus Krumholzibacteriia bacterium | reverse complement strand
TTGCGGTCTTCGACACCGGTGAGGTTGATGACGACGTTCAGAAACGCGCCGCCGGCCGCGGTGCGCAGCGCCAGCGCCGCGACCCCCGCGTCGCTGATCGAGTTCCTGTTCCCCTTTTCCGCGACGGTTGCAACGAGCGGGAGCACCCGCTCGCACAGGCGCAGCACCGCGAGCGGAACGTCAATCGCCCGACGCGTCGCGTCCTGCACGACGGCGGCGCGGCGCGCGGTTTCGTCGTCGGTGGTCTTCGGCAGGCGGTTCGCCGCCATCACCGCGTCGAAGGCCCTCGTGTCGTCGTCCACCGCGCGCAGGAACGCGTCCTTGATCTCCTGCGCCTCGGCGGCGAGCCTGCTCATCGCTTCCCATGAGCTCTCGTAGCCCTTCTTGCCGAAGGTGAGGTTCGCGACCATCGCGACCAGCGCCGCGGCGAGGGCGCCGCACAGCGCGGCGACGCTGCCGCCGCCCGGCGCCGGCGCGTCCGACGAGGTCAGGTCGGTGAACGCGCGCACACTCGCGGTCACGAGCGGCGCCGGCTGCGCCACGCGATACTCGATGATCTTCTGCGACGGATCGAACGGCCCCAGCTCGCGCAGCCCCAGCGACTGGACGGCGACCTCGACGAGCTCGCTCTCGGGGACGCCGAGCGACGCGCCCTGCTTCGCGAGGTAGTGCAGCCCCGCGCGGCGCATCGCCTCCAGCGGAATGAGCCCCACCAGCTCGCTCCCGGTGGCGCGCAGCCCGCGCGCCTCGGCCTGGCGCGCCACTTCGTCGAAGGCGGCGTGCGGCGGGGTGAGGTCGAAGTCGGTCAGGTTGATCGAAATCTGCGCGCGCTGGTACTCGTCGATGTACCAGCCCACCGCCTTGCAGGCCCGAAGCGTTCCCTCTTCGAGGACGAAGTCCCCGTTCATGTCGCGCATGAAGCGGCCGTGCTCGTCGCGCTTCTTGCGGCCCGATTCGCGGATGGAGAAGGCGATGTCGTTGGCCTTCTTGCGGTCGCGCGTGTTGAGATTCACGTTGTAAGCAATGAGGAACTTGCGCGCTCCGATGACCGTGGCCCCGGAGCGGGCGTTGAAGCGGGCCGCGCCGTAGTCGGGCTGCCAGGCGGGGTCCGCGAGCTTCTCCGCGAGCCCCTCGTACTCGCCGACCCGGACCGCGGCGAGGTTGCGCCGCTCCTCGCGCGTGGCCGCGTACTCGTACAGGTAGACCGGGATGCCGAGGTCGCGCCCCACGCGCTCGCCGAGCGAGCGCGCGAGTGCCGCGCACTCCTCCATGGTGGCGGTCCCCAGGGGAACGAACGGGCAGACGTCGGTGGCCCCCATGCGCGGGTGCTCGCCGTGGTGCGCGGCCATGTCGATCAGCTCGGCCGCCTTCGCGATGCCGCGAAACGCCGCGTCGACGGCGCGCTCGAGCGGCGCCACGAAGGTGACCACGGTGCGGTGGGTGTCGCGGCCGGGGTCGACGTCCAGCACGTGCACGCCCTCGCCGGCGGCGATGGCGCCCACGATGGCGTCGATGACGCCGCGGTCGCGGCCTTCGCTGAAATTGGGAACGCACTCAACGAGCTTCATCGGGTTCCTGCCCTTCCCTGGCGGTCACGCGATATTAGCGGAAAACCCGATCGGGCGACTACCGCAACTCCGGCGCCGAAAAACACGCTTACCACAGCCACCAGCGGCTGATGAGACGCGGTTCGGCGCTCACGATCTCGCCGTTCACGGAATCCACCACCACCCGGACCCACCCGATGTCGGGCGAGCCGAACGTGCCGATGCGCGTGAAATTCTCCACCGGCACTTCGCGATCGCCGCGGCGCAGCGGATGATCAACGCGGTATTCGTGCGCGTCGCCGTGGACCACCAGCACCTGTCCGTCGAACGATTCGACCATCTCGCGCAGACGCAGGACGAAGCCCCCGAAGCCGGGCGGCGAGCCGAACCGCCCGAACCCGGGCTCGGCGTGCATGGCGATGATGACCCCGTGCAGGCTGTCCGCGCGCGCAATGGCGAATGCCTCTTCGATCCACGCCGTCGCCGCGCTCGCCCGGCGCACCACCGCGGAGTCGTCCGCCGCCGTCCGGGCGGGGAAATCGTCCAGGCCGTTGTCGGACCCCACCAGGTGAACCGTGACGCACATGAATCCGCCGCGCGTCCAGCGCGCGTTCTCCACGAACTCCGCGAACGCCGGGTCCGCGGACTGCGATTCCACGCGCATCGGCGCAGCGCCGAGGCTCTGCGCAGGATCAGCGTAGAACGTCCGGCGCAACCGCTCGAGCCGTTCCAGCGGCGCATAACCGCCCGCGATGCCCTCGTGGCAGTCCGCCCACTCGTTGTCGCCGGGCGTGTAGACGACGGGGTGGCGGATGGCGTTCATCGCCGCGAGCTGGTCCGCGTAGTGCTCGTCCGAGCAGGGATACCAGAAGATGTCGCCGACGTGGACGAACCAGGTGACGTCCGCGCGGTTGACGTCCTTCACGACGCGGCGAAAGCGGCCTCCCTCCCAGATCCGGTAGGGCCCGTCACCGAAAACGCCGAACGCAAAGCACCCCGGCGGCAGTGGCGCGGGCTCCTGGGGCATGGTACAAGAAACCATCAGCGCCGCGACAGCGGCGACCAGCGTGCGGGTTGCTCTCATCTGACCAGCATCATCTTGCGCGGCTCCGCGTTCGTCAGGTTCTCGATTCGGTAGAAATAAACGCCGCTGCCCACCGGCCGTCCGGCCTGGTCGCGGCCGTCCCAGGCGGCGCTGTGGATCCCGCCGCCGCACGGGCCTTCGTCCAGAAGCCGGACCCGTGCGCCGGTGACGTCGTAGATCCCGATCACGACATCGGCCGGCCAATCCAGGCGGTACTCGATGTCCGTCGATGAGGCGAACGGGTTGGGCGCATTCTGCAGGAGCGATGTCGCGACCGGCGGCACGGTGACGGTTGCGGGTGACGACTGGAACTCCGCGCCTCCGCTCGCGCGCACGGTCAGTTCGTACGTGTAGGTGCCCCGCGGCTGCACGCGGCGATCCTCGAACCGCCCGTTGTGCGACACGACCGGCCCCGACGCCATGAGCGTGCGCTGCGCGGGGTCGGTCGTCCACCGCTCCAGCGCGAACTCGGCGACGAGATCGTCGAGAATCACCCAGCGCACCACGACGACGGCGGAGACCTCCGCGACCGCACCGAAACTCACGATCGGAAGCAGCACCGCCCGCGTGGACAGCTCGGCGAGAATCACGTCCTGGAGTCCCGCGATCACGACCGCGTCGCCGCCCAGGTTCATCGCTACACTACTGGTCGCGCCGAACGCGACCCGGCCCTGTGCATCGGCGTCGACGGCGAGACTCGCGCCCCCGGAGCGGAGCAGCAGGACCTCCGGCTCGTCGGCGTTCGCGTTCAACACCCCGATGAAGCCGTCCGGCCCCGGAAACGTCGTCGTCCCCAGCGTCATTGCAGGGCGGAATCTGCCCGCGATGATCAGGTTGCCGGCCTCTCCCGCGGCGATCGCTTCCACGGTGGCCGACTCCGTGGCACCCAGCTGGATGCTCCAGAGCGGGATACCCGTGAGGTCGTACGCGGCAACGAAACCATCGCCCACGGCCGCGGGCGCGGTCAGCGTCTCACTGCCCGTGTCGATCGTGCCCCGGAACACGCCCGTGACGACGACACCGGCCAGCGAGTCGATCGCAACGTCGGTCCCGGTGTCGGCAAACGTGCCGCCGATGCGGCGGCTCCACAGATGTCCACCCGCCGCATCGTGGACGGCAACAAAGACGTCGGACTCGCCGGCGCTGATGAGCGTGCCACCGTCGGTCACGATCGACGAGGTGAAGAGGCCGGAAACGGCGACGCGGCCGCTCCGATCCATCGCAACCTCGCCGATAGACTGGTTGTTGAGCGGTCCCATGCGCTTGCTCCAGCGGTGCGACCCGTCCGGGTTGAGCACGGCGATGCACGCGTCGCTCGCACCCTGCGCCACCAGCGCGCCGCCGCCGAAATCGACGATCCCCGTCGCGTCGCCGCCCAGCGCGATGTTCCCCACCGCATCCGTCGCGAGACTGCGCGCCACCGCCGACGTCCCGTAGCGCCGGCTCCAGACGTGCGCGCCGTTCGCGTCGAACTTCGCGAGGAACATGCTGCGCGTGCCGCTGGCCGACAGCGTCGCACCGCCCAGATTGAGCGTGCCACCGAACTCGCCCGCCACGATCACGTTGCCGTCGGGATCGGTCGCAACCGCGTGCACCCATGGACTGAAGACCAGCGGGACCTGCGCAAAGCTCCTGCTCCAGAGATGCGCGCCGTTCGTGTCGAAACGGGCGACGAAGATTTTGTCCTCGAAACCGGTGGCCGTGAACGGCCCGCCTCCCAGGTCGATGGTCCCGGTGAACGAACCCACCGCCGCGATTCCGCCCGCCGGGTGAAGCGCCACGGAGCCCATGTACTGGTCGAGCGAATCCCCGAACCCCGCGCTCCACAGGTGACGCACCACGGCGGGCGTCGTGACCGGCGCCGCCACGAGGGAGAAAACAAGCGCGGACCATACCGCAAATCGCGCGCCGCGACGCGGGTCGCGCACCGGGGCTCCCGCCGCGTCGCGCGGCCGCAGCGCCACGTACCAGCCGCTCGCCATCCAGTGCGGGACGAGGTTCG
>DASTOO010000122.1:0-2954 GCA_035762505.1 Candidatus Krumholzibacteriia bacterium | reverse complement strand
TCACCTGCTCGCGTCGCGACGCAGGCGACCTTCGTATGGGGGGTACCGAAAGGTGGAAATCACCAGCGCCTCGCCGTCGGGACTGCCGCCCGTCGCTCCGATCGACTCGCGTGTTCGGAATCTCGGGCTGGCGACCGCAAGAGCGAGCCGGAATCCGTCCACGGCGTCCATGAGACGCCTGTTCTCCTGGTCCAACACTTCCGGCCGCGGCGAATGTTGATCAAGGATTCGAATGCACCAACGCCCTGGAAGTCATTCGCGCCGTCGAGTATACAGTCCGCATTGACCGGTGGCAATCGGCGCCGGGCGCGGGAAGTCGCTTGCTAACCGTCCCAACCCAGTGCTATATTGCCGCTTTCCCCGGAGCCACCTGCCGTGCAGATTCGCGGTCTCGTCCACCTTCTCATCGTTTATATCGTCTGGGGCAGCACCTACCTCGGCATCCGCGTCGCGGTCCGGGACGGCGCCGGTTTCCCGCCGTTCGTGATGGCCGGGACGCGCATCCTCGTGGCCGGATCCATCCTGCTGCTGTGGGCCGCGCTGGCCCGCGAGAAGCTTCGCCCGACGCGCGGCGACCTGATCGTGTTCGCGTCGTCGGGACTGCTCCTGTGGCTCGGCGGAAACGGACTCGTGAGCTGGGCGGAGAAACGCGCGGAATCCGGCTACGCCGCGCTGCTCGTGGGTTCCGCGCCGCTGTGGACGACGGTGGTCGAGTCCGTGGTCGACCGCCGCGTGCCGACACTCCGCCTCGTCGTCGCGCTGCTCATCGGGCTCGCCGGCGTGGGCGTGCTCAACTATCCGGTGATGCGCCATGGTTCCAGCGCGGACATTCTCTCCGCGGTGGCGCTCCTCGTCGCGGTGATGAGCTGGGGCATCGGTTCGGTGTTCCAGAAGCGCCGGCCCGTGACGCTGTCCGGCGAAGCCAACGCGGCCTATCAGCTCCTGTTTGGAAGCGTGGCGCTACTCACGGTCTCCTTCCTGGTGGGCGAGCCGAAGCCCACCCCCACGCCGGCCGCGATCGCGGCGTGGGGGTACCTCGTCATTTTCGGGTCGGTGGTGGCATTCACGTCGTTCGTGAAGGCGCTGAAGCTGCTGCCGGTCAGCGTCGTGATGACGTACGCGTACGTCAATCCCGTCATCGCCGTGCTGCTGGGCTGGGCGATCCTCGGGGAACAGATCACGCTCTGGACGCTCGCCGGATCGGTCCTGGTGATCCTGGGCGTGATGGGGGTGTTCCACGAGCTGCGCCGCGCGCGCAATGTGCGGCGCGCCGCGGCGGCGGCGAACGAGTCGACGTGACGAGCGATTCCGCCGATCCCCGCGCGGTGCGAACCATCCTCGTCATCACGCCGTGGAAGCGCCGCTGGGAGCTGGGCGGCGGCGCCGGCCTCGCGGACGACTTTCACTTCATCCATGGTCTCACGGCGAACGGCTGGCGGGTGCGCTACGTCTCGCCGCGTGACGCCGCGCCGCCCGACGTGACCGTCGACGGCTACGCGGTCCACGCCTTCTTTAACGTCTTCGAAGCGACGGAGCGCTGGCCTGTGTGGCTGCGGCGCGCGGTGGGGCCGATCGCGTTCACGATGCTGGCCACGGTCTGCGCCCTGCGGCTTGCGCGGCGGGAGAAGCCCGACGTCGTGCTCGGCCAGACGCACCTCCCGAGCCTGGCCGTGTTCATCGCCGGCATGGTGTGCGGGGTGCCGTCGGCGATGAAGCTCTTCGGCGTCGAGAATCTCTCGGGCGACGATTCGTCCCGCGCGCGGCAGGCGGGGCGCAACGCCGAGATGAT
Organism: Candidatus Krumholzibacteriia bacterium; assembly: GCA_035762505.1. Lineage (GTDB taxonomy): Bacteria > Krumholzibacteriota > Krumholzibacteriia > WVZY01 > JAKEHA01 > JAKEHA01. The sequence goes on along the minus strand of DASTOO010000122.1, from coordinate 1,165 downwards.
CGCGGCGCTGAAGATTCCGCACGACCTCTGGCTGGTCCTGGACGACGGCACGCGCGGCGATGCCGCGCTGCGGCGCCACGGTGTTCCCTCGGAGAAGATCCGCTTCCTCTCCAACGGGGTCGATCTCTCGTGGGGCGTGCGGCGCGGCGACGGGGCCTCCTTCCGGCGCGCGCTCACGATTCCGGAAGACGCGTGCGTGCTGTTCTGGCTCGCGCGCCTTGTGGAGTGGAAGCGCGCCGATGATGCGTTTCACGCCCTGGCACGGGCGCTTCCGCGCGTTTCGCGGCCGCTCGTGCTGGTCGTGGGCGGCGAGGGCCCCGAACGGGCCCGGCTCGAGACGCTCGCGCGTTCGCTCGGCGTGAGCGGGAGCGTGCGCTTCGCCGGCGCCATCGCGCACGATCGCGTTCCCGACGCCATGGCGGCCGCCGCGCTGTTTCTCGCGACGAGCGAACGCAGCAACAAGTCCGTCGCGACTTGTGAAGCGATGCTGTGCGGCGTGCCCGTGGTCGCGTTCGACGCGGGCGGAACGGGTGACGTGGTACGCGACGGAGAGACGGGCCGGCTCGTCGCGGACGGCGACGTCGCGGCGCTGGCGGACGCGGTCGCCGCTCTCGCGGCCGACGACGGCGCGCGCGCGGCGCTGGGGGCGGGGGCGCGGGCCTTCGCGCGCGCGCGCTTCACCGGCTGGGAACGTCGCGTGGAAATGGAACGGGAGCTGCTGGAGCGACTGGCTGCGTCGGGCGGCCGCTAGAGCCTGCGGTTTTCGTTCTCGCGCGCGTGCGCGCCGCGGCGCATGTGCTCGACACGATTCTCGACCCACTCCATCACCGTCAGCACCAGGAACGCAACGATCGACAGCGCGATCGCGCCATAATACTCGCCAAAGCCGATGGCGGCGCCGATGCCGGCGAGAATCCATATCACCGACGCCGTGGTGAGCCCCACCACGTGGCTGCCACGCGTGAGGATCACGCCCGCGCCCAGGAATCCGATGCCCGTCACCATCTGTCCGAGCACGCGCGTCGAGTCCACGTGATCGTTGGAAAAATCGACACCGAGGCGGATGAAGACGTGCGTGCCGAGGCAGATCAGCACCGCCGTGCGCACGTCCAACGGCTTCCCGCGCAGCTGCCGCTCCAGGCCGACGATCGTGCCGCACGCCACG
>DASTOO010000121.1:0-3263 GCA_035762505.1 Candidatus Krumholzibacteriia bacterium | reverse complement strand
CCCAGGGCGTCGAAGTGGACCTCATCGACTGCGCCACCGGTGGCACCGTCGGCACGACGACCACGGACGCGAACGGTTACTACCTGTTCTCGGGCGTTCCGGCCGGCGAGTACAAGGTTTGCTTCGAGCTTCCGGACGGCTGCACGTCGTGCTTCATTCTGGAGTGCGACAAGCCGAACCTGACCAAGGACGCGGGGCTCTGCGAGAAGAAGGAAGAGGGCGGCGAGGGCTGCACGCCCGGCTTCTGGAAGAACCACCTCGGTCACTGGGCGGCGACCGGCTACAGCCCGAACGACGTGTTCGACGACGTGTTCGGATGCGAACTCTTCGGCGATGACACGACGCTCGGCTGGGCCGTCAACAACTCCGGTGTGCTGAAGAATCTGGCGTTCCATGCCGTTGCGGCGCTCCTGAACGCGGCGAGCCCGGATGTCGACTATGCCTACAGCGTGGGTGAAGTCATCGACACCGTTTGCGACGCGGTGGCGTCCGGCGACCTGGAGGGTGGAAAGAACATCCTGGCGGCGGCCAACGAATCGCTGTGCCCGCTCTCCGGCGGCGTCGGGCCGACGCTCCTGGGTAGCAGCAGTTTGAAGGTCTCGAAGTAGTTCCGACCGAAGTCTTCGCAAGGAGACTCTCCCAGAGGGAGCCCGGTTTTCCGGGCTCCCTCTCTTTAAGGGCGCTCCCCGCGCGGGCGCGCGTGATGCGCTGGTCCCGCGTGTGGTAGGCTCCGCGCCCGTGACCCTGGGGCTCTTCGCACTCATCCTGCTCGCCGCGTGCCTGCACGCCGGCTGGAATTTCTTCGCCAAGCGCGCCGGCGGCAGCCTCACCGTCCTCTGGCTCGGCGCCGTCGTATCCACCCTTGCGACGCTGCCGGTGGCGATCGCCGTGCAGTGGGGCCAGCCGCTCTCGACCGAGGGCGTTCTCATCGGAACCGGCAGCGGTGTCATCCACGGCGTGTACTGGTGGGGGCTCGCGCGCATGTACCGCCACGGCGACATCTCGCTCGCGTACCCGATCGCCCGCGGCAGCGGGGTCATGGGAACGGCGGTCGGCGCGGCGCTGCTCGTGCGCGACCCCATGTCGCTCACCGGCGTCGCCGGAATCGCGTCCGTGAGTCTGGGCGTGCTTGCGCTGGGCTTCCAGCGGCGGCAGAGCGGTGTTCGCGCGCGTGCCGTGGCACTGGCGCTGCTGACCGGCGCCAGCATCACCGGCTACTCGCTCATCGACGATCAGGGGGTCGAGCACATGAGCCCGCCGGTCTACCTCGCGATCGAGACGGGTGTCGGTGCCGCCATCGTCGGACTCGCGGGCCGGAGGCGCCTGCGCGTGTCGATCGCTCCGATGTATCGGGCGCACGCGGCGACGGTCTGGATCGTCGGCATCGTCTCTCCGCTGACCTATCTCGTCATCCTGTTCGCCTACTCGCTCGGTCCGGTGGGCTACGTGGTCGCGGTGCGCGAGTTCTCGGTCGTGATCGCGGCGATCCTCGGCGCGAGATTCCTCGGAGAACGGATTGGTTTCTGGCGCCGCGCCGGCATCGCGCTGGTGGTGGCCGGAATGGTCCTGATCAAGATCGCCTGAGCGCGCCGCCGGGCGTTGACCCGTCCGCGGGGTGCGGCTACACTGGACCTCCACTCCAGCGGAAAGGACGTTTCGGATGCGCGGTCACTTTCCCCTCTACGTCATCGTGTTCGTGAGCGGTGCGGTGGTGCTGGCGATCGAGATCGCCGGCACGCGCGTGCTCGGCCCGTTCTACGGGGTAAGCCTGTTCCTGTGGTCGGCGCTCATCACCGTGACGCTGGCCGCGTTGAGTCTGGGGTACGCGATCGGCGGCCGCTGGGCCGACCGCGTGCCGCGCTACTCCCGGCTGGGTGCGATCCTCGGCGTGGCCGGTCTGTGGATCCTGGCCACGATCTGGCTCAAGCGGCCCGTGATCACGGCGGTGGAGCCGCTGGGATTGCGCGGTGCGGTGCTGGCGGCGGCGACGCTGCTCTTCTTCCCGCCGCTCGTGCTCCTCGGCATGGTGAGCCCGTTCGCGATTCGCCTCCGCGCCGAGCGCCTCAACGAAGTGGGGACGACGGCGGGGAACCTCTACGCGGTGTCCACCGTGGCGAGTGTCGTCGGCGCGCTTGCGACCGGTTTCTACCTCATCCCCGTTCTCGGCATCAACCGGCTCATCGCGACGTGCGCCGCGCTGCTGTTCGCGGCTTCTCTCGTCGCCTTTCGCGGCGGGCGCCGCGGCGGCGGAACCGCGGCGATGAGCCTCCTGCTTCCCGTCGGGCTGGGTTGGGTCGGCACCGTCGCGCCGGTGGAGCGGGTCGGACAGCCCCCCGAGCTGATGTGGATGCAGCAGAGTCCCTACGCCGACCTCCGCGTCTTCGACTGGGAGGAGTCGCGCTATCTCCTGATCGACGGCGGGACGCACACCATCGTGGACCGGCAGACGGGCAACACCGTCTTCCCGTACGCGATGGTGCTCGACATCCCGCGGCATATGTTCCGGGAGCCGGGGCACATGCTGCTGATCGGGCTCGGCGGCGGCTCGGTGGCGCAGAACTACTATCGAAAGGGCTGGAAGGTGGAGTCGGTGGAGATCGATCCGGCGGTGGTCGCGATCGCCGAGCAGTATTTCTCCGTCTCGCTCGACAGCGCGAACGTGACCGTCATGGACGGGCGGCAGTTCCTGCTGATGACGGACCGCAGGTACGACCTCATCATCATGGACGCCTTCGGCAGCAGCTCGATTCCGTTCCACATGGTGACGCGGGAGATGTTCGCGCTGGCCCGGGAGCGCCTCGAGCCGGGCGGCGTGCTCGCGATCAACACCGAGACGCGCGAGTGGAACGACATCCTGACGCGCTCGCTGGCGGCGACGGTGGCCACGCAGTTCCAGAACGTCGTCGCCCTTCCCACCGCAGAACCGCCCAACACGCTCGGCAACGTGGTGTTGCTGGCGTCGGACCGGGAGCTGGAGATCGACGAGGACGCGTTGGGAGATCCGTTCGAGGCGCTGCCGTACCCGTACCGGCACTGGACGATCGTGGAGCGCAATCACGCCTGGGCGAATCGCTTCGCGCCCGACGTGCGCGGCGTGCCGGTGCTCACCGACGATCGCAATCCGGTGAGCGTGTGGTCGGAAGCGATCAACTGGGAAGCGCGCAACGGCATCCACACCCGCTTCGCCTGGCACCGCCTGACCTACTGACGCGACGGGCTGCCGTGGGCCGCGCGGGTCCTGTCAGCCAGCAGCCCGTCGCGGT
>DASTOO010000120.1:0-4344 GCA_035762505.1 Candidatus Krumholzibacteriia bacterium | reverse complement strand
TGAAGAAGGACGAAGACCGCCTCGTGATCGCGGGCCGTGAGTTCGGCTCCCGGCTGATCGTGGGTACCTCGCGCTATCCCGATCCGCACACCATGCTCGAGGCCATTGCCGCGAGCGGCGCCGAGATGGTCACCGTGGCGGTGAGGCGCCTTGATATCCACGACGGCTCCAAAGAGAGCGTCATCTCGATGCTGCGCAGCCGCTGGTCGGTGCTCCCCAACACCGCCGGCTGCTACACCGCTAAGGAAGCGGTGCTCACCGCGCAGCTCGCGCGCGAAGCGCTCGACACCAACTGGATCAAGCTTGAGGTGATCGGCGACGAGGAAACGCTCTTCCCCGACGTCCCCGAGCTGCTGAAGGCGGCCGAGACGCTGCTCGCGGACGGCTTCGTCGTGCTGCCGTACTGCAACGACGATCCCATCACCTGCCGCAAGCTCGCCGACATGGGGTGCGCCGCGGTGATGCCGCTCGGGGCGCCCATCGGGTCGGGCATGGGCATTCGAAATCCCTACAACCTGCGCATCATCCGCGAGCAGGTCCGCGTGCCGCTCATCGTGGACGCCGGCGTGGGCACGGCGTCCGACGTGGCCGTGGCCATGGAGCTCGGCATGGACGGCGTGCTGCTCAATTCCGCCATCGCGCAGGCCGACCGGCCGGTGCCGATGGCGCGCGCCATGCGCCTCGCCGCGGAGGCGGGCCGCTTGGCGTGGAGCGCGGGGCGCATTCCGAAGAAGCTCTACGCCAAGGCATCGAGCCCGGTCGAGGGAATGATCGGGCGCGACCAATGATCGACTTCCGCTTCTATCTCGTCACCGACCGGACGCAGTGCGCGCCGCGGTCGCTCGCGTCGGTGGTGCACGATGCCTGTGTCACGGGTGTGCGCGTGGTGCAGCTGCGCGAGAAGGACCTGCCCGAGACCGATCTCGTCACCTCCGCGACGCGCCTCCTCGACGTGATGCGTCCCAAGAGCGCGAAGCTCCTCGTCAACGTGAGCCAGTTCGTCGAGGACGACACGGCGATGCTCCTCGCCGCGAGCCCGGGTGTCGACGGCTTTCACGTTCCCGACGACGTCGACCTGCTCACCCATTTCCGCGCCCTCTTCCCGGCGCTCCTGCTGGGGGCGAGCGCGCACGGCGTGGAACGCGTGCACGCCATGCGCGACGCCGGCGCCGACTTCGTGTGCTTCGGGCCCGTGTTCGAGACTGCGTCGAAGAAGCGCTACGGGGCGCCGCAGGGGTTGGAGTCACTCGCAACGGCGTGCAAGGACGCCGGCGTCCCCGTGCTCGCGATCGGCGGCGTCACCCCCGACAACGCGCGCTCGTGCCTCGACGCGGGCGCGCACGGGGTCGCGGCGGTGGGCGCCATCATGAACGCCACCAGCGTGCGGACGGCGGTCCGGCGCTTCCACGAGGCCATCGGAGAGTTGTGAGGGAGCGCAGGCGCATCGGCCGCGTGTGCGTGATCACGGACGTCGCCGTGCAGTCGCGCTTCGGCCACGTCGAGCTCGCGGAGCTTGCGTGCGCCGGCGGCGCCGACGTGATCCAGCTGCGCGACAAGGCGCTCGCCGACGACGTGTTGATATCTGTAGCGCGCGAGGTGCGCCGCGTGTGCGACCGTCACGGCGCGCTCTTCGTCTTGAACGACCGCGTCCTCGTGGCGCGGGAATCCGGCGCGGACGGCGTCCATCTCGGTCTCGACGACACGCCGATCGAAGCGGCGCGGAGCGTTCTCGGCGATCGCGCCGTCATCGGCGCCACGGCCCACTCGCTCGCAGAGGCGCGGGCGGCGGATCGTTCCTCCGCCGACTACCTCGGCTTCGGACACGTCTTCACGACCTCGTCCAAGGCCCGGGCCACGCCGCCGCTCGGCGTCGACGGGCTCGCGCGGGTATGCGCGGCGGTGTCGATTCCCGTGCTGGCGATCGGCGGTATCACCAGCACGCGCGTGCCCGACGTGATGGGCGCGGGCGCCTGGGGTGTCGCGGTGATCGCGGAGGTGTGCACGGCCGACGACCCGCGCGCGGCGACGGAACGCCTGCGCTCCGCCGTGGACGCGGGCTACTCCCGCCTCCAGTAGCGCCCCATCACGTGCATTCCCGGCGCCTGCTCCGCACCCAGGCGGTAAGCGATCCGGAAAAGCCTGAAGGAGGCGGCGGGGCTCGAACCTTGTCGAGTCGACCGGAATCGACCCACGAAGATCACCTTTCCCCGCTCATTTCGAGTGGACCAGCGCGTTGACTCGTCGACGGCGCCGCGATATAATGCTGGCCGGGGCCATGCAGACCCCTCTGCATGCGGTCGTTTCCACGAGCGACCAGGGCGTACGCAGGCGAGCCACTCGGTAGAGCAATGTTCTCGCAGGAGGGTTGTTCATCACCAAGGAGGTAATTTGCCATGCGAAGAAAAGTCGTGATTTACTTGACGATATTGTTCGTCGCCGGTTTCAGCGTCGGGGTCCTGGCACCCGTGGTCCCGGCATTTGCTTGCAAGTGTCCTGGCTGGTGTAAGGCTCCCTGCCCGCCGAGCCAGTGCTACTGCAGCGGTCCCTGTCACTGTTGTTCCTGCGCGTCAACCTATTGACGGGGACATAAGAAGAGGGGCTCTCCGCTCCGAGTCGGTGGAGGGCCCCTTTCTTCATTTCTCGAGCACAAAGGATCCGAGCGTGACCCGCAGGAAACGTGTTCTGTTGCTGTCGTCAGCCGCTCTGGTGGTCGTCGCCGCGGGAGTCGTTGGCGGGAGCTTCGTCGGGCGTGAATTCCGAAAACCACCCCGCCCACAAAAACCAGTGATCGATTCGCGCCTGGCGGTCGGCCAAACCATGCCCGATGCCACTTTCCTGGCAACCTACGGCGACACGATCCGTCTTCAGGACCTCACCGCCGGGCGAAAGGCGGTGCTGATCTTTCTTGCCACAACCTGCACGCCCTGCGCGGATCTCGCCGCAGAATGGCGGGAGGTGTTTCCCGACTACGGGTCGACGTACGAACTCATCGGGGTCTCTTCGGAACCCGCGGCTGTCGTCGAGCGGTTCGCCAGCAAGTGGGGCATCCAATTTCCCATCATCCTCGATTCGAAAGGACGCTTCGGACGGGAGTACCGCATCGAAGCATCGCCCACGATGCTGGGAATCGACGAGAGCGGTTTGATAGCGTTCGCCGAAATCGGATATGAGAAGGATGGCGCAGAGACGATCCAAAATCTGCTAGGACGGTTTTAAGGTTTACTGTTGCTTCTTCTCGTCCACGCTCTGAATTCACCGTGGCTCGTGTCTTACGCGAGTTGGGTTGGTGGCGGCGGCGGACACCGGGCCCGCCGCCGCCGTCACACGCGAATCACTTCGGCGAGAACAACCCGACCGAGTTCCCCTCGCAGTCCTGGAAGACCGCGAAGAAGCCCATGTCCGGCTCGATCGGCGACTTCGGCACCATCACCTTGCCGCCCGACTTCTCCACGCGGCCCAGCACCACGGAGAGATCCTCGCCGCCGTTGAGGTATACGATCGTCCCCGTCGCCGACGGCTGCGACCACTCGCCCTTCACGATGGCGCCGCCGATGCCGCCCTTGTCGCGCTCATGAGGCAGGATGCCCATGCGCATGCCGCCCATGTTCATCTCCGGCATCTCGTACGCGAAGATCGTCTGATAGAACTTCCTCGCGCGCTCGAAGTCCTGGGTGGGAATCTCGAACCAGCTCAACGCGTTCTTGTCCATGATGCGGCTCCTTTTCAAAGGTATGCAAATGTATGGGTACGCCGGTACCGGCAACGGCCGCACGCTAGCACCCGGCTCGTCGAAAGTCAAACCGGCGGGATTCAAGCGGGATCGGCGGGAAGGAACACCGCGAGCCAGATCGTCGCGCCATCCGAATCCGTCCATTCCACGCGGTGTCGCTCGTGCGCGGGGATCAGGAGGTGATCGCCGGGCTCGAGCTCGACGATCCGGTCGGGGTGGAAGCGAAGCCGGGCGCGGCCCGCGACGAGCAGAACCCACTCCGTCTCCGGCTGGTCGTACCAGAAGCCCGGCGGCGACGCGTGTCCGTGCGACACGATGCGCTCCACGCGCGCCCCGCCGCCCTGCGCGAGCCGCTCCACGAACTCCGTGGACGCGGCGGCCGCGACCTCCGGAACGGCGTCGAAGATATTGCGGGGCCGGATCGGTGGCACGGCCCTACCGCATCAGGTCGAGGCGTTCCGCGAACTCGCCGCCGAACATCTCCTGCAGTAGGTGATTGGCGCCCGGCACGATCTCGAGGTAGCACTCGACCCCCAGCGCCTGCAGCTTCATGTACGCGCGCTGGCTCTCGTTCAGCCAGATGACGTCGTTGGCCCCGACGACGAAGCTGACCC
>DASTOO010000119.1:0-2364 GCA_035762505.1 Candidatus Krumholzibacteriia bacterium | reverse complement strand
CATCGTGGCCGTCGGAGGGGTGGGGGGCGGCCCCGCCTCTCTCTTCGGCGTACCCTTCGACTACCCGGACCCGGAGTTTCACTACTTCATGTCGAAGCATGCGCCGGACGGTAGCGTGCTGTGGGTCAATTTCCTCCAGGCGCAGTACGGGATCAGGCTTCGGGGGCTCGCGATTGATTCCAACGGGAACTTCGCGACCTGCGGAGATGATTATGATAACGGCTTCGTGCACAAGTACGACCCGGAAGGAAACTTGCTTTGGGCGAGCGTGCTCGGTGGGGCCGGCCAGGAAACCGCAACGAGCGTCGACTTTGCCCCCGACGGCGACCTGGTGGCCGGCGGGTTCTCGGACTACGGCGCCATCTTCATAGACAGTCTCGAGATCAACGCCGGGAGTTTCTTCGTCGGGGCGACATTGCGCTACGGACCGAACGGGGACCTCGAGTGGTACGACGCGCAGCCGGAGAGTCCGAACCACGTGTTCATCGCACCGGGCGGCGAGATCACCGCGCACGAGGGACTAACGCGGTTCCGCCACTTCGACGCGTCTGGAAGCGCGGACTGGACCAAGGAATTCGTCGATGCGCAGGGTTTCGGGCAGGGTTTCGCGCGATTCACCCACAGCGCACGGGGGCCGGGCGGCGATATCTTTGCGGCGGGCGAGCTGGTCGGTTCGCTCGAGATCGACGGATTCGTCCTCGAAAACTTGCCGGGGCACTGCACCGACTTCATCTTTGCCCGTATCGGTTCGGACGGCATCCTGCAATGGGCGACGCTCGCCAGGCCCATTACCGACTACGACTGCGCGGGACAAACCTTCGACGTGGCGGTCGACGGGCAGGGGAACTCGTTTGTCCTGGGAGAAACCGCCGGGCCTATGATGTTCGACGGGACGGCTGTCCCGGCTCTGACGGTATTCCTCGTTTCCCATGACCCGGCGGGAAACCAGAACTTTGTGTGCCTCCCGTTAGTCGGAGGCATCGGTTTGACGACGGTGGCGGTGAGCCCGTTCAACCAGGCGTTGTTGCTCGGCGGCATGGTGGACGGCCCGCAGACGGTCGCGGGAATCAGCATCGACCCCGAGGGCGACGCGAATCACGGCTACGTGGTGAGCGTTGCTTCACCGCTGGCGACGGGGGTGTCGGCGCCACACGCCGTGGCGCGGCTGGAGGCGTACCCCAATCCCTTCAACCCGCGGGTCACGATTCGCTACTCGCTGCCGTACGGCGGCGAGGTGCAGCTCGACATCCACTCCGTGGACGGCGCGCACGTGCGATCGCTCGTTCGTGGTTATCGGGCCGGCGGCGCGGAGACGGCGGCGTGGGACGGCCGTGATGCACGGGGCCGGGTGGTGGGCAGCGGAGTCTACTTTGCGGTGCTCCGCGCCGGTGGCACGCGCCTGGTCCAGAAGGTGACATTGCTCAAGTGAGCGTCCGGGGTCACCCACCCGCGCGATTGCGGACACGGTAGCTTCCCGGGGATTCTCCCACCCAGCGCGTGAAGGTGCGGTGGAGCGACGGCGCCGATTCGTAGCCCACGCGTTCCGCGATGGCGGACAGCGTGAGATCCGTCTCCGCGAGAAGCCTGCGCGCGCGCTGAATCCTCCAGAACGACAGGTACTGCATCGGCGGCATCCCCACGACGCGGCGGAACCGGTCCGCGAATACGGTGCGAGAGAGGCCCGCGTGCGCGGCCAGTCCGTCCAGGCTGAGCGCGTCGCGCGGCCGCTCGTGGATGAGCGCCAGGCTTCGCGCGAGCTGCGGGTCCGCGAGCGCGGCCAATAGTCCCGCGTCGTGGCTCGAGCGCGCCGCCCACAGGCGCAGCGCCTGGATGAAGAGCACCTCCGACAGTCTCTGGATCACGGCGTCGCTCCCCGGCTGCCCGGCCGCCGCCTCGTGCGCGATGAAGCGCAGCACGCCCTCGAGCCGCGAGTGCTCCTCGTAATCGTCGCGGCGGATCACGATCAAGGGCGGCAGACCGTCGAGGAACGGGTGCTCAACATCGCGCCCGAGCGCGAAGTGGCCGCACACCATGCGCGTCGGGTTTCCGGTGTCCGGTCCCCCGTACACGAGCGCCCCGCGCCCGGTGAATCCGCTGTCCTGCACGACGCGGTCGATCTCGACGCACGGGGTGTCGGGCGCGTCCGCGAGGGTGTGCTCCGCCCCGTGCGGAACCAGGACGAGGTCCCCGCCGTCCAGGCGCGCCGCCGTCTGCCCGCCCGCCGGCGCCACCCACAGGCCGCCCCGCGTCACGAGGTGAAAGCGGACCACGCGCTCGTGGGCGGGGACGCGCAGCCCCCACGGCGGCGTGAATTCCGTCGTGAAGTACAGCATTCCCTGCAGCTTGACCGCACCGAGGATGTCG
>DASTOO010000118.1:0-6236 GCA_035762505.1 Candidatus Krumholzibacteriia bacterium | reverse complement strand
CTCCGTCGAGACCCATACCGCCAGGGCATGGCGGGCGGACGCCGGGTTCTTCGGCGCGCGCCAGGCGGCGCGGCCGGTCCACGCACCGTCGTGCGCGGTGAAGGCCACCTTCTGGTAGTCGAGCACGACGAAGTCGTGCGTCAACGTTCTGCCCTTGTTCTCGCCGGCCGTGACCTTGCGCTCGAGGCCCATGCCGAGCACGGCCACGTGCGCCACGATCTTCCCGCTCACCGTGCCCGCCGGTGTGTACGAGACGTCCACGCCGGTGCTGGAGATCGACGCCGTAATGAGGCCGGCCTCGCCCGTCGTCGCGGGCAGCGGCTGCTTCTCGAACCAACCGCGCCATTCGGTCCCGTTCCACACGAAACCCGGCGTGTAGACGCGATCCGATTTCCACGCCGACGCGTAGTCGCGCTGCCGCTCGCTGAAGTCGGCATTGGCGAACACATCGGCCCAGCCGAGGTGGTCCCAGTAGTCGACGTGGAACGCGACCGGCACGACGTCCTTCCAGAGCCGGGCCTCCCCCGCGAGCTGCGAGAGCCAGACCTCCGCCGGCGGGCAGCTCGAGCAGCCCTCGGACGTGAACAGCTCCAGCAGACCCGCGCGCGCCGGCCCGCTCGTGATGGTCTGCACCGGCTCCGCCTGCGACACGGCGCTGGCCGCCGCCACCCACATGGCCGTCGCGACTGCAAGCGCCCGAAACGCCCCCTGCTTCATGTTCAATCCTCCCAGAGAAAATCCAGCGACGACTCCGGCGCGCAATCCACGGGATCCTTGTCGCTGTAGAACATCTTCGCGCTGTGGGGTCCGAGCAGCTTCAGCTTCGCTCCGTCGACCTCGATTGCGCTGCCTTCACGCAAACCTACGACGTGGACGCCCGGGTTGGATTTCGTGAACTCCGCGATGCGCTGGGTCCGCGTCTCGCCGCCGTGGTCGGGGATGACCGCGTCGGTGAAGTGGGGATTGATCTGGAAGGGAACCAGGTGCAGCGCCTTGAACTTCGACGGCTCCACGACGGGCATGTCGTTCGTCGTCTTGATGGACGGACAGGCCACATTCGACCCCGCGCTCCAGCCGATATAGGGCGCACCCGCCAGCACGCGCTCGCGGATGGCCCACAGGGTTCCGTCGTCGTACATGTGCTTCAACAGGTGGAAGGTGTTCCCGCCGCCCACGAACACCGCCTCGGCCGCGTCCACGGCCTTCGCGGGATGCTTGACTTCGTGGACGGAGGTCACCTCGATCCCCATCTTTTCGAACCGGTCCCGCGCCATCCCGGCGTAGTCGTTCCAGGTCACGGTCACTCCGGCGTAAGGCACGAACACCGCGCTCTTTACGTCACCCATGAAGGCCCTGATCCAGGGCTCGGCGTGGTCCAGCCATCCGCCGCCAAAGTTGCGGGAGTTGCTCAGTAGCAGCAGTCGGGAAGTTCTTTTCATCATTACAGCTGTCCCTTCGGATGGGGGATATTGGGGGTGTCTGCGGGCCGACGCTCTAGTGTATCTTCCCTCCGAGGAGGATTCCATGCCCAACCCGCGCGGTCTCCCGCTTGGAGAATCTATTCAATTCGGATGGAAAACGCTCCAGTCGAGCGTAGTCTTCATCATCGGCGTGACGCTGGTCGCCTGGGCGGTGCCGAGCGTCATTGAATGGGCCGGCGACCGCGCCTTCGACCGCGGCATCCAGGAGTTCGGGATGTCGATCATCACCGGCCTGGTGTCCAGCACGTTCGCTCTGGGACTCGCCAAGATCTACCTCCGATTTCGCGACGGCGAGAAGCCGATCTTCGAAAACCTCTTCGACGGGCTGGCGCGGCTCCACGTCTACATCGCCGCGATGATCATCCTGTCGATCGCCGTCTTCATGGGGCTCATCCTCCTCATCGTCCCGGGGATCATCTTTCTCCTGCGGTTGTGGTTCGTGGGCTTCGTGGTGGTGGACGAGAAGGTGGGGCCTTTGGAGGCGATCCAGCGGAGCTGGGACATGACGCGCGGTTACACGATGGATCTGTTCCTGCTCTTCATCCTCCTGGTCGGTCTCAACATCCTCGGGCTCGTGTGCCTGGTGGTGGGGTTGCTGGCCACGGTGCCGATCAGCGGGCTCGCGCTCGCCTACATCTACCGCCACCTGAAGCCGAAGCCGTCCGCGGCGGCATCCGCCGCGCCGCCGCTTCAGCCCAGCGCCGCGGGGTAGTGCCAGTCCTTCGGGAGCTTCCGGCCCAGACGCCGCGCCGCGTTCTCGTAGAGCGCCGTCACGAATTCATGGCGCGTCACCGCGTCGGCGAGGCGGGCTTCGTCTTCCATGGCCGCGTCGGGGAAACGCGCGCGCGCGGCGCGCGCAAACAGTCCTTCGTCCAGCTCCGCAAACGCGTCGCCGGTGACACCGGTGAAGACCTTCGCGTCGCCGCCCCCGCACGACGGCGAGTGTGACTTCAAAATGAAGCCGTCCACCCCGCGTTCTGCGATCCACTCCAGGAAGCGCGCGGCGAAGGCGTTCATGTCGTCGGTGAGGTCGCGGCCCGTCTCCGGCTGGATGAGCCGGTCGCCGGATGCGTCGCGCACGAGTCGTATCGCCGGGCGCGGCACGCCGAGTCCGATCTCGAGCTCGGGGCAGACCGGGATGACGCGAACGTGGCCGGCCAGACGGGAGACCACGTCGGCGCGAACGATGTCGCCGTCATAACGGCAGGTGTCGAAGCCCAGGCAGCGGCTCGCGACGACGATGGGAGTGGGAAGTCGCATCGGGTCAATTGTATGCGGATGCGCCCGCAAAAAGAAGCCCGGATGCAGAACAGCGGACGGCCCCAGATTTCTCGAAACCTCCCGCCGGCTCGCGCGTAGAAGAAGCATCTAACAACCTCCGAGTCACCGCGACGGCTCTGGGATTGAGACCCTTGCGCTCCCCGCGCTTGCAATTCCAGAGCCGTCTCTTTTATTCTAACGCGGCTGTTATCTTCGCGTTAGACAAGGTGCCGCTCCTCCATCCCATGACACACCGCGCCCCCGACCTCGATCGCAACGCTCACCGGGTGGCGATCGTCCTTGCCACGGTCGCGTTGCTCTTCGTCCCGGTGGCGGCAACCCGCGTACTCGGGGTCTTCCTGATCGCCGGCGTTCTGCCCGGACTCGCGATCGCGGGGTCCCGCCGCTTCGCGCGCGACGCGACCGCCGGCCTCGCCTTTGCGCTCTCGCCGGTCATGTTCGGCGCGCTGGTGCTGCTCGCCCTCCTCGCGGGTATCCGGATGAATGGGTCCGCCGCGATCGGCGCCGCCGGAAGTCTCCTTCTTTTCCTCATATTCGCGCGATCCGTCACACCCTCCGCCGGCGACAGCGACACGCGGGCCCGCAACGGCGCGTGGCTCGTCCTCGCGATTGCGGCGGTCATGGCACTCGCGCTGCCGCTCGCCGACTCCTGGTGGCGCGTCCGGTCGGACAGCTGGTTCCACGCCGCCGTCGCCGACCGGCTCAAGCGCGACGGGCTCCCCGCGATGGATCCGTACTTCGCCGGATTCCGGCTGCGCTACCTGTACTTCTACCACGCGCTCCTGTCCGCGTGCGCCTCGCTCGCCCGCGTCGATCTCTTCCACGCGATGATCCTTTTGAATGCGATCGCGCTCTCGTCGACGGTGTTTGCGTTTCACGCGCTCTCCGGACTCTTCACGCGGCGCGCGGGGCCGCGCGTCGCGGCATTGTGCGTGTGGCTCTTCGCGATGAACGGATGGTTCTACCTGTTCTATCCGCTGCGTCTCGCGCGCGCGTTCTCGGGCGACTCGCGCGGTGCCGGCGTGCTGAAGGAGCTGTTTCCGTGGACGCCCAACGGCCACGACACCGCGATCCGGCTCCTGTCGATCGAGGGCAACCAGTTCATGTTCCTCGACAAGTTCATGCTCGGCACCGCGTTCTCGCTGACCTTCGGTCTCGCGGCGGTGGTTCTGTTCCTGCTCGCCGGCGCGCGGCGCGGCGCGTGGAGCGCCCGCCACGATCTCGCGTTCGTGCTGTGCATCGCCGGCGCCACGATGCTCCACGCCGTCACCGGGGTGACGGTGGCGCTCGCGACACTGCTCGTGCTGGGGCTGCTGCTGCTGATCCGCGCGGCTCCCTCGGCGGGCGGACCGTCGTACGTGCGGCTGGCGGCGTGGGTCGGCCTGGGCTTCGCGCTGACGCTCCCGTACCTCGCAAGCACGGCGTCCGGCGGCGGCGGGGGGGCGACGATCGGCTTCGCGCTGCAACCCGGGGTCACGCTCGGCCTCTGCGCGGACATTCTTCCCGCGCTCATGCTGGCGCTCGTCTTCCTGCGCGGCTGGCGCACCCATCGCGACGGCGATACGCTCGGCGCGCGCTTTTTCTCCGAGATGAGCCTCAGTGCGACGGGTATGCTCGTGCTGTGGACGGCGGTCGTGCTCGCGATCGCGATCACGGTTGATCTCGTGACGAACAACGAGACCAAGTTCGCGTTTCTCGTGCACCTGCCGCTCGCCGCGTTCGCCGCGGGGGCGCTGGGCCGGCTGTGGGACATACGGGGGGCGCGGCGCGTGGCGGTGCTCGTCGTCGCGTCCGCGACGCTCCCGCTGCACCTGCTCTACTTCCACCACGCGGTGCGGGATCGGTCGGCCTTCGACGTGACGACGGGCGAAGCGGCCGCCTACGCGTGGATACGCGCGCGCACACCGGCGGACGCGGTGGTGATCGACGAGAACGACACGGTGCACGTTCCCGTGCTCGCGTCGCGCGACCTGTACTGGGGCAACGAGGGCTATGCGTTCAACTGGGGCTACGACCCGGCCGAGATGCGCGCGCGGCGGCTGTTGCGCGACGCGGTGTACGCGCCGGCCGGTCTGTCGGCTGACGACCGCGCGCGCCTGCGCGCGCTGGGACGCCCCGTCTTCGTGATCTACCGGACCAGGATCGACGAGTTCACCGACGACGCCGAGCGCTTCCTCGCGCAGCCCGGGTTCAAGGGGCGGTTCACGGCGGAGCGGGTGAACGTGTTCGAGGTGGATCGGGGGGCGGGTGCCGAGTAGCCCCGCTCAGCGGATGAGGAAGTCGTCCAGGCGCGAACACTCGCGCACGAAGTCGTCGATGGCGCGCTGCATGGGGCCCGGCAGGCGCATGCCCGACGCCATGGTGTGCCCGCCGCCGCCGAAGCGCTTCGCGATGGCGTTCGCGTCCACGCGGCCGTTGGAGCGCAGCGACACCTTGATGTCGCCTTCGGTAGTCTCCTTGAAGAACGCCACCAGTTCCACCCCGCGGATCGCGCGCACCAGGTCGACGAAGCCGTCCATGTCGTCGTAGGTGGCGCCGGCGTTGTTCACCATCTCCAGTGTCGCGGAAAAGACGGCGAGCTTCCCACCCGCGACGGACTCGAGTGTGCTCAGCACCGGCCCGAGCAGACGGCCCGCGCCCCAGCTCTTGCTGCCGAAGACCTTGCGGTGCATCTCGAAGGGATTGACGCCGGCCTCGGTGAGGTCGGCGGCCGCGCGCAGCACGCGCGCGTCGGTGTTGGAGAAGCGGAACGTCCCCGTATCCGTGATGATCGCGGCATAGAGGGGTTCCGCGATGTCGGGCGTGAGCTTTCCCTTCATCGCGCGGATCAGCTCCAGGATGAGCAGGCCCACCGCGGCGGCGGCGGTGTCGCTCACCGTCGTCTCGGCGAAACCGGGCACGTCGCCCTGGTGGTGGTCGATGCACGCGCGCGGGATCGTGAGCGCCTGCAGCGCGCGCCCGATGTTGCCGAGGTGCTCCCAGTTGTTCACGTCGACGATGATCGCGGCGTCGATGCCGTCGAGCAGCGTGCGCGCGCCGGGCTCGCCGTGGATGCGGATCTCATCATCCGGGTCGAGGAAACGGAGGACGTCCGGTGTGTCGGTGGAGTTCATGATGACGACGCGCTTGCCGACCTGGCGGAGAAAGCGCGCGAGGCCCAGCTCGGAGCCGATGGCGTCGCCGTCCGGATTGACGTGCGACGTGATGACGAACGAGTCGTGACGGTCGATGAACTGCCGGATCGAGTTCCACATGCGGGGCTACTTCTTCTCCGCTTCGAGGGCGTCCAGGAACTCCACGCCGCGCCGCAGGTGCGGGATCACGATGGATCCGCCCACCACCAGCCCCACGCTGAAAATCTCGAAGAACTCCTCGCGGGTCATCCCCGCCTCGTGGCACTCCTGGATGTGGTAGCGGATGCAGTCGTCGCAGCGCAGCACCATCGACGCCACCAGGCCCAGCATCTCCTTGGTC
>DASTOO010000117.1:0-3347 GCA_035762505.1 Candidatus Krumholzibacteriia bacterium | reverse complement strand
TCGTTCGATTCGATACTCAAGAAGTACGGCCTCACCGATCCCGCCCTCCAGTTGCTGGGCGAGATCGTACGCGCCGCCGACTCGCGTCCTTCCAACCCACACCCCGCCGGCGAAGGGCTGCGCTGGATCGCGGGCGGTTTCAGCGCGCTGGGTTGGGGAGACCACGAAATTCTCGAGCGGGAGTTCGTCGTCTACGACGCGCTCTATGCCGAGTGCCAGCACAGGGTCCCTGAGTAGGCTGCACGGCAGTCCGGCTTCTGATCACGGACGATGAGAGACCATGAGCTTGCTGACACCCCTGCTTTTCGCCGTCGCGGTCGCGCAGCCGGCACCCTCGTCGAGCACCTGCGCCGCGCAGTCGCTGTTGCCCGCCTATGCGCACAACGATTACCGGAACGCGCGCCCACTGGGCGACGCGTTGGCGCTTGGGTACCGGGGCGTCGAGGTGGACCTGCTGCGCGCGGACGAAACACTCCTGGTGGGACACGACCGCGACGAGGTGCAAGCGACGAGGACCCTGGCGCGGTTGTACCTCGATCCTCTGCGGGACCATCTACGCCGGTGCGGCCACGTACTCCCGGACTCCACGCCGTTTCTCGTCAACATCGAGTTGAAAGAGCACGATGAGCGCGCGTTTCGTCTCCTGCTGGACGAACTCGACGCGTATCCGGAGCTCTTTCGCCCGGCGGCGGCGGGTATGCCGCCGCCTGTCCGTGTCGTCCTGGTGGGATGGTGGCCCGCACCCGGCGCGAATCAGCGACCCTGGCCCGAATACGTCGGCGTTCAGCTCGTGCCAGGCGACACAAACACCTCTCGCGCGGATACCACCGGCCGGCCGATCGCTCTGATCACCATCGCCTATGGCCAGGGGTTCACGCGAACCGGACGAGGGGGAGTACCCGCTAAGAGCCGGGCCGCCCTCGCCGAAGGCAGGAGACTGGCCGCTGCATTCGGCGTCCCGCTTCGTGTCCATCATGCCCCCGCAACGCTTGTGGTGTATCAGTGGCTTCTCTCGGAAGGGGTGACGCTCGTCGGCGCGACCGATCTGGCGCGGTCACGTGACCTGCTCGTCCAGTTGCCCGACGGGCGCTTGAAGGCAACGGGTACAGGTTTCGAAGATTAGTCTGCCTGTGCCCGCCACACCGTGCTGGGCCGGCAGCATGACGCGCCGTTCGCGCTTGCGGCTCGGGAAACGCGGTCCCATACTGGGAGCCTCATGCCCCATCGAGCCCTCGCGACGCTTCTCCCCGGATTTCTCTCCGTGCTGCTCGTGGCGCCCGCGCGCGGCGTTACACCCACCGACCGGCCGCCGGAGCAGGGCGGCTACACGCGCGCGATGGAGATTCCGTCGCTGTTCAGGACTACGGTGGGTCTGGACTTCCTCTCCTACCACACGTCGGCGGACCACGAACTCGGCGCTCTGCTCAACCTCGGAACGATGCGATACCTCGGCAACCCGCTGGTGGGGCTGCTCGGACTCGGGGTCGAGGGCTATGGCGGCGGCCGCGCCCGCGAGCCGGACTTCGGCGGCCGCGCGTACCTGGCCGTTCCCAGCCTCCTGATCGGGGCCGGCGTCGATTACAGCGCCGAGAGCGGCGAATCCGACCTGATCCTCAGGCTCGACGTCCCCATGCGCCGCAAGGGAATCGTCGGCGCGGGATCCGCGATGACCTTCCGGTGGTTGCCGCACCGCGAGCAGACCTTCGCCATCGGGCTGAACATTCCGCTGGGTGATCGGGACGCCGGTCGCACGCGCCCGCAGCCCGACTACATCAAGATGGACGACCGCCGGCCCGCGCGACTGCGGTTGGAGAAGGTGGGCAACGTCGACTCGACGTTCGTGGAGTGCCTGCGGGCACTCCGTGCGCGCGCCGCGTGGGTGGCGCGCCTCACGCAGCCCTTCTCCGAATACGGCGGCGCCGACGCGGCGGAAGCGATGGCGCCGCGCATCGCCGAACTGCGCGCGCACATGCAGAAGACCAACGCCGAGTTCCCGAAGGGCCATACCGCCAACGAGGAGATACGCGCCTACCACGAGGCCCTCGACCGCGCCTTCTCGGTCGCGGAGGGTGGCAGGCCGCTGGCCCCGGGCGAGAGCACGGAGGCGGGCCGGCGCGTCGCGGCGCGGGCGCGACTCTGTCTCCTGGACAACGTGCTCTTTCCATACAACTCCCTCATCGGGCAGTTGAAGAAACCCGACACGCTCTCGGGCATGATCGCGGCTGCGCACGTCGCCTTCGCGCACGGTGTGCTGGCCGGCGACGATTATGAGGACGCCCGGGCGCGGCGCGTCCTGTTCGTGTTCCAGTCGCTGTGCGACATGATGGCCGAGAACCAGGTCGAATTGCGCAAGCGCTGGGAAGACAACCGCCACGTGTGGCTGCCGCTCCAGTACGGCCTGACGCCCGCGGAACACGACACGCAGGAGGAGTTGAACGGCATCATCGCGCGCGCCACCGGGCAGGAATTCACCGGCGGCAACCGGGTTTGGTACATCATGAACGAGGAATTCCAGCACGAAATGGTCCGCTCCGTGCGCCTCGCGGAGGACTACCACGTGCTCTGGATACACGACATCAGCGGCGTCAACAAGGCCGGTGACCCCGATGCCGTCACCTACCAGCTGGTGCGCAACTACCTCATGGCGCTCACCGAGCGCGTGCGCGCATACAACGACACGGGCAAGCTCCCCATGTACATCGTTCTGCTGGACCAGCTCTTCTTCGAGGCCAACAAGTCGCGGCTGTGGATGGAGCTGCTGGAGGATCCGCTTCGGCACAGACTCATCCTGCCCGACCGGTTCGACGCGTGGGTACAGGAAGTCGAGCGCCTGCAGGCCGACCTGCGCCGAGCGGTCGACGAGTCCCTCATGCTCCAGGTGGAGAAGAACCAGTACGGGGAGAGGTGGCTGTACAACCGCATCCGGGTCCATGTCAACGTCACCAACCCGGCCGACTACTCGTTCTACAGCATCAAAGTCATCGGCAAGATACCGATCCCCGACAACAACATGCGGGACCACCGCAAGATCGTCTTCTACGACGTGTCGGAAGACGATCCGTACCGGGGCATGGCGATGTTCACGGGGATGGGGATCGGCGAGCACTACTCGGGAACGATGTGGGAGGACCGCGCGCTGATGCTGCGAGGCCCGGGAGCGCTGGCCACCAAGAACGCGGCGCGTGCTCTGTTCAAGACACAGGGATTCGAGGACCGCGAAATTCCATACCCGCTGCGTGCGCGCCCCAGGGCGAAGACTTTCGACGACGCGGTGGCCCGCGAGGTGGCGGCCCGTTCCGACTACAGCGTGCGCAGCCGCGTGATCGAGCTGCACAACGAAACCGGCT
>DASTOO010000116.1:0-2782 GCA_035762505.1 Candidatus Krumholzibacteriia bacterium | reverse complement strand
GTGCCTTCGAGCGGAACCAGCGCGAGATGTACCAGCTTGACGCCCATCTCGATCGGCGAGCGGCTGTAGTACGACAGCGCGGCCAGGCTGACGCCGGAATCGCAGGCCGACCTGCGTGCCATCACCAATCGCCACGTCTCGCGGAGGCCCTCGCGCCAGAGGAGGCCGAGCAGGCCCTTCAGGGTGCCGCCGATGCCGCCGTCGAGCGTATCGATCGCGGCCTTCATCGACGAGTTGAATTGCCGGGCATTGCGCGCCTGATTGCCCGCCCCGCCGGAGGTGAACGTCAGATCCTGGACCCGGCCGCGATCGTCGGTGATGCGGACGGCGGCCGCGCGCTGATCCTTCACCGTGTCCGCCTGCACCTTCGAGGCGGTGCTCGAGAAGCGCGCGATCGCGCGGAACGCCGCTCCCGGCTGGAACGGTCCCGCGCGCAGCTCGTCCGGAAGGTTTGCCACGCGGAACTCGGCGGTCGTCGTCACGTACAGCGTCTTTCGCTGAAAACCGCGATCCCGCACGCCGTGCTGCTCGGCCGCCGCCTGGAGCCGGTCCAGGATCCTCACGCCCCGATCGACAAGGGCGCTTCGCTCGCCATCCAGATCGGCCCGCGCTTCATCGAGGAGCGGTGGCAGGCGATAGTCTCCGATGCTCTTCCACCGGGCGACCGCCGCGTTGGCGTCCGCCTCCGAGGCCAGTACGCCGCGCCGGTCGAGGTGGCTGCCCGGAGCGATCACCAACGGCGTGGCGAAATCGACGCCGTAGCACGGCGCGGTCTCCACGATGGCGCTGATCGTCTTTGCGACCATGGCTGCGCCGTCAATCTCTGACCACGGGCGCTTCACCGCCGTACATCAGCGGGTGGCGCCTCCGATCGTTCAGCAGCTGGGGGTCCGTGTCCCACGGCTCGAAGGCATTCTCGACGTTGGCGAGACCGGTCTGCGCGAGTTCCGGATAGTGGCGGAGCAGGACGCCCTTGAAGGTCGCGTCGTCCACCCAGTTGAGGCCGGCCTCGGTGTAGTGCGCCGCGTCGTAGTACTTGGTGAAGAAGGGGTCCGCCTCCAGTCGGCGGCTGGCGTTGAGGATGAAGAGCGTGAAGAGCTCCTCGCCGAAACCGAAGCCCGACGGGCGCTTCGCCGACGCGAGCGTGCCGACCAGCAGGTGCACGCGGTCGATCGCCTCCTTCTCGCTCATCCCGGTCTTCTGGTAGACGTCCTTCAGCTTCGCGATCTCCGTCGCGTCGTCGGTGAAGTCGGTCCACCTAACGAACTCCGGATGTCCCCAGCGCCGGCGATACTCGTTGAAGCGCGGCACTCCGTCCTCGAGATCCCGCAGCAGATCGACCATCGCCAGGTCCATCAACGGGAAGCCGGGCACGGCAAGCTCGGTCAGCGCCCGGGGAAAGTTGTTGAGCACGAGCTGTCCCGGGTGAGTCGTGCCGGCGGAGTATGCGATGTTCGCGCAGCCCATTTCCCTACTGAGCTCGGTCGCATGCTTCATGCGCATCTCGGCCAGAGGGACCACCCACTCCCGGGTGCCGTCGATCGCGCGGAACGTCAGCTCGTCCATCATCAGCGGGTGCAGCCGATAGACGGCCAGGAACTCCTGGGTGAGCGAGTATTCCACGCCGTGATCGTCGGTGGTTCCGCCGATGATCCCCCCGAACTCGCGGTTGCTGACCTCGATGCCCAGCAGATCGCGCAGCGCCTCGCGATGCTTGCCCGTCTTACGCCAGTTCGCGAACAGCCCATACCAGTTGCCGTTCAGACCAAAGTTGGTGATGCGGTTCGGCATCACCGCCGCCGGCGTCCATTCGACGGTGTGGATCCTGGCGATGACGGCCGCATTGACCAAGCGCGCCGTCTGAAAGAGCTCCTCTTCGCCCATCGTCGGGTACTTCGACTTGAGCATGTCGACGATCGCGTTGTGCTCCTTCGCGAAGAGCGTGTGCAGGTACGAGAGCCCGAGGTGCCAGGCGCGATTCACCATGCCGGATATTTCGACGCCATGCTTGTCCACCGGGAGGCGACCGTCGGGCAGGTCGAGATACGCGCCCTTCCCGGCCTCGCCCGCCGCGCTCCGCGCGCGGAGCGCGCCGCACGCGACGAGCTCCCCGTTCGAGAGCCGCACGTCGGTATCGCCGCTGCCGTAGATCTGGGATGCGTCCCACCACGCGGTGACGATGTTCGTTCGCGGAGTGACGCCATCCTTGGCGAGGTACTTGTGCGGCGACGCGACGCGCTTGGGTACCCGTACCGCGTCGATGCCCAGCGTCTTCCTGCGAGGGTCGTCTGCGCCGAGCGGGACCACGTGAACCTCCGTCGGGCTCGGATCGCCTGCGACGGCCCAGTCGTGGGTCTCGAACTGGATCCACCAAGCGGCGAGGGTGTTCACGAACGGCGCCTGGACCTGGCCGCCGGGCCGGTCGCAATGGAGCAGCACGCGGGCCGCCTCGGACAGCTCCGTCAGGTCCGCCGCATCGAGCTTGTTGTCGATCCTGGTTTTCGCCGGGTCGGTGTTGCGTCCGAACAGCGTGTACGCGGCGCCTGCGGTCGGATGCCGCAGGTCGGTCCAGGTGCCGTCCGTCTGTCGGTAAATGCCCGCCGTCGCTGGCCGCTTGATGCCGCGCGGCATCAGCCTGCTGCGCGTCCTGCCCTTGTAGGAGTCGAACAGGTTCTGCCCTTCGAGCACGTTGCGCTGCTTCATCAGCTTGAAGAGCGAGACGATGTCGGCCAGGGTGTAGCGGAGGATCGGGATCCGGATCCAGGTGAGGGCTTGCCTCTGG
>DASTOO010000115.1:0-6876 GCA_035762505.1 Candidatus Krumholzibacteriia bacterium | reverse complement strand
GAATTTCCCGAAGCTCACCCTCCGGCCCGAGACCGCGAGCCTGGGAAAGTACCATCAAGAGAGCAGCCGCGGCCTCGACGTCGAGGTCTACAACCCCCAGTACTTCGCGACCTTCTGTTCGTTCGTGCCCACCTCGCCGCGGGTCTGCTTCCAGCCGATCTACGGTGTCGGGTGCCTGGACACGAACGAGCCGACGTACAACCAGCCCGTGGCGTTCTTCACGTCCGCATTTGCTGATCGCATCGCGGACGTGCCCGGGGCGGTCGCGGCGCGCAGCGCGGTGTTCGGATTTGCGCCGGTGTTTTTCAATCCGGGCGAAGTGAGGCCGGCGATCGAGTACATCATGTTCAACGAGTGGAAGCTCCCCAGGAAGTCCACCACGGCTTCGAACTAGGGCGCTTCCGATACGAGGAGGAAGTTTCTTGACCCCATCCCGCTCCCGGGTCCGGGCGGCGTTCCCTGCGATCGTCGCCCTGGG
Source organism: Candidatus Krumholzibacteriia bacterium (assembly GCA_035762505.1). Taxonomy (GTDB): domain Bacteria; phylum Krumholzibacteriota; class Krumholzibacteriia; order WVZY01; family JAKEHA01; genus JAKEHA01. The sequence goes on along the minus strand of DASTOO010000115.1, from coordinate 6,398 downwards.
CCTCCTCATGGGTTCGCCTGCACGCGCGAGTGCCCCGGACTCGCTGGCCCTCCAGATTCCGACCGACGTCAGGCCCCGGAGTGTCTACGATCGGTCGCTGAAACGGTTCGTGGTGTGGCTGACCTGGCGCGACGCGCCGGACACCTGCGCCGCGTATCTCCATCCGCCCGACGTCTCGGGCTGGTCGGTCACGACCCCGCCCGCGCAGCTCGCGCAACCGCAGGTGCGGGGCGGTTACAGCGGCGATATCGACCGGACGTTCGTGTTCCGCTCGATCCGCAACGCGACGGTAGGGGTCGATTCGGTGCTGCTCCAGGTGGACATCCGGCGCGAAGAGGAGGTCGTGAGGACATTCACCCTGTTGCCCTCCTACATCCCCGGGACGTGGGTACCGGTCGTGCTCCGCGACCAGCGGACCGGCCAGCTCATCGACTTCGGTTTCGAGTTCAACCTCGGCCCGGGTGCCACGGACAACCAGGGGAGCTTCGCGGTGGGCGCGGAGGACTTCGAGGGCTTCCATATCTGGCGTGGACTCGAGCCGGATGGGAGCGACATGGTCGTGATCGGCGAGATATCCAAGGAAGAGGCGTTCAAGGGGAGGAAGACCGGCGGCAGTTTCGCCGATTCTCTCTACCTGTACGACGTGGTGCCCACGCTGCGGCAGGGCATGCCGTGGTTCTCGAGCCTCGGCGCGGTCGATTGCCTGGGCACGCGCATCGACCTGCCGCTCGACAGCGACGAGCTGTTCTGGTTCGACTGTGGTGCCAGCAACGGCTTTACTTACTACTACGCGGTGACGACCTTCGACCGCGGGTACAATGTCGGGTCCAGCTCGCAGGGACTCGTGAAGGTCGACCACTGCAGCGTCGAGCAGGGCGTGCCGTACCCGTGTCCCGACGAGTTGGTGCCGCTGAAGATGGAGGTGGATCCGCAGGACGATCTGTACAACGTCTACGCGGTCCCGAATCCGTTCCGGTCGGGGAGCAGCCGCCTCACGTCGGAGAATTATCACAACTTCCCGGACCAGTTCATACGGTTCGTGAACGTGCCCGCCGAGTGCATCGTCAAGATCTTCACGGTGTCCGGAGACCTCGTGTGGGAGGTGTCGCACAACGCGCCCAGCGGCAACATCGAGTGGGACGTCACCAACCGGGACTCGCAACCGGTGTCCTCCGGCGTGTATCTGTATCGCGTCGAGACGCCCACCGGAGACTCGGTTTACGGCCGGATCGTCGTCATCCGCTGACATCCCGTCCCTGTATTGCGTCCGCAGGCGGCCGCCCCCCGTCCGGGGGCGGCCGTCGCGCTTTCGGCCGCGGAATTGACGCCCCGGCCGCCCTCTGCTAGAGTGGGCCGGCAGGGGCGCCGAAACATCGCGTGAGCGCCGCACCGGGTGCCGCCGCCGCACACCTCCCGGCCGTTTCCACCGCATTTCGATTCCGACCCCCGACCCGTTCATCGCTTTCCGGGCGAAAGGACTGAGAAAACATGCTCGAGATGCTCAACTACATCGATGGCAAGTGGGTGCGCTCGCGCACGGGACGCAGCGACGAGAACCGCAACCCGGCGGACCACGACGAAGTGGTTTGCACGTTTCAGGCCTCGTCGGCGGAGGACGTCGACGCGGCGGTCGCGGCCGCGAAGAGGGCGTATCGCTCGTGGCGCCTGGTCCCGGCGCCGAGGCGCGCCGAGTATCTCTTCAAGGTGGGCGCCATTCTCGCGGAGCGCAAGGAGCAGTACGCGCGTGACATGACGCGCGAGATGGGAAAGGTCCTCGCGGAAACGCGCGGCGACGTGCAGGAGGGAATCGACACCGCGTTCCTCGCCGGCGGCGAGGGAAGGCGTCTGTTCGGCGACGCGGTGCCGTGCGAGCTGCCCAACAAGGCGGGATGGTCGGAGCGTCACCCCATCGGCGTGTGCGGGCTCATCACGCCGTGGAACTTCCCGATGGCGATCCCCACCTGGAAGCTGTTTCCCGCGCTGGTGTGCGGCAACACCGCGGTGATCAAGCCCGCCAGCGACACGCCGCTCTCGGTATGGAATCTCGTCAAGGCGTGCGAAGACGCGGGGCTCCCGCCGGGCGTGGTGAATCTCGTCACGGGCGACGGGCGCAGTGTCGGCAACCGCATCGTCGAACACCCCGATGTGCGCGTGATCTCGTTCACCGGCTCGTCCGACGTCGGGCGCCGTCTGGGCGAGTCCTGCGGGCGCACGCTCAAGCGCGTGTCGCTGGAACTCGGCGGCAAGAACGCGCAAATCGTCATGGAGGACGCGGATCTCGAGCTGGCGCTCGAGGGCGTCCTGTGGGGCGCGTTCGGCACGACCGGGCAGCGCTGCACCGCCACCAGCCGGCTCATCCTGCACAGGCCCATCCGCAAGCGCTTCGTCGAGATGCTGGAAGCGCGCGTCAGGACGCTGAAACTCGGCAACGGGCTCGACGAGTCCGTCCAGATCGGCCCCACGGTCAGCAAGTCGCAGCGCGCGAGCGTGCACGGCTACGTGGAGGTCGGGAAGAACGAGGACCGGGCGCGCCTGGTATGCGGCGGGGAGTTCTACACCAGGGGTGAATGCGAGAAGGGCTGGTTCTACGCGCCGACCATCTTCGACGGCGTGACGCGCTCGATGCGAATCGCGCGTGAAGAGATCTTCGGCCCGGTGCTCTCCGTGCTGGAGGCGAACGATCTCGACGACGCCATCGAGACGCTGAACGACACCGACTACGGCCTCTCTTCGTCCATCTACACGCGCGACGTGAACAACGCGTTCCGCGCGATCCGCGACATCGAAGCGGGCATCACGTACGTCAATGGCCCGACGATCGGCGCGGAGGTGCAGCTCCCGTTCGGCGGCGTCAAGGACACCGGCAACGGGCACCGCGAGGCTTCGCACACGGTGCTGGACATCTTCACGGAGTGGAAGTCGGTCTATGTCGACTACAGCGGACGGCTCCAGCGGGCGCAGATCGACACGGACGCCGGGGAGTAGGACGGTGGGCACGCACGGGCGGACGGCGGCCAAGTTCGTGTACCACTTCGGCGCCGACGGCGCCGAGAGCGGATCGCACGCGAAGGAGCTCCTGGGGGGCAAAGGCGCGAACATCGCGGAGATGACGAATCTCGGCATCCCGGTTCCGCCGGGGTTCACAATCACCACCGAAGTGTGCACGCACGTCATGCGGAATGCGGGGGAGTACCCGCCGAGCCTCCGCGAGGAAGTCGGGGAGCACCTGCGCCGCGTGGAGGAGGAGACCGGCAAGACCTTCGGCGGCGGCGACAACCCCCTCCTGCTTTCGGTTCGTTCCGGCGCGCGCGCGTCCATGCCCGGCATGATGGACACGGTGCTCAACCTCGGCCTCAACGACCAAGCCGTCCGGTCGCTGGCCCGCCGGACGGGCAACCTCCGCTTCGCCCTCGACTCGTTCCGACGGCTGATCCAGATGTACGGCGACGTCGTCATGGGCGTCGACGCGGCGCGCTTCGAGCACGCGCTCACGGCGCGCCGGAAATCCCTCGGCGTGACCGACGACTCCATGCTTCCGCCCGAGACCCTCGCGTCTCTGATCGAGGAGTTCCGCGAGATCGTGCGGTCATCCGCGGGCCGCGAGTTCCCCGCATCGGCTGACGAGCAGCTGTGGGGCGCAATCGGCGCCGTGTTCCACTCGTGGGATTCGCCGCGCGCGGTTTCCTACCGGCGCATGAGCGGGTATCCCGATCACTGGGGCACCGCGGTGAACGTGCAGGCCATGGTGTTCGGAAACATGGGCGACGACTGCGCCACCGGGGTGGCGTTCACGCGCGATCCGTCCACCGGCGAGCGGCGCTTCTTCGGCGAGTACCTCGTGAACGCGCAGGGCGAGGACGTGGTGGCCGGCATCCGCACCCCGCTCCCGATCGACGGCGCCCCGGACAGCCTGGAAGCGCGCATGCCTTCCCTGTACCGGCAGCTGGTGGACGTGTACCAGCGCCTGGAACGTCACTACATGGACATGCAGGACATCGAATTCACCATCGAGTCGGGGCGCCTGTGGATGCTGCAGACGCGCAACGGCAAACGCACCGGCCACGCGGCCGTGCGCATCGCGGTCGACATGGTGAGCGAAGGGCTGATCGACCGGCGCACCGCGGTGTCGCGCGTCGCACCGACCCAGCTCGAGCAGCTTCTGCACCCGGCGATCGACGCGGGCGCGGCGCCGCCGCCGATCGCGCGCGGCCTGCCGGCCTCTCCGGGCGCGGCGTCGGGCCGCGCCGTATTCACTGTGGACCGCGCCGTCGCCATGGCGGAGGCGGGTGAGCGCGTCATTCTCGTGCGCTCCGAGACGTCCCCCGAGGACATCGACGGCATGCGCGTGGCGCGCGCGATCCTCACCAGCACGGGCGGAATGACGTCGCACGCGGCGGTGGTCGCGCGCGGCATGGGGAAGTGCTGCGTAGTGGGCTGCACCGGCCTCGAGATCGATTACAGCGCGCGCACGTTCTCGGTGAACGGCCGCACCGTGAAGGAGGGGGACCCCATCACGGTCGAGGGCAGCACCGGCAACGTCTACCTCGGCGAGATTCCCACCACGCGCGCCGAGCTGGACGAGACGTTCGACCGCTTCATGGAGTGGGTGGACGGCGTGCGTCGCATGCGTGTGCGCGCCAACGCCGACACGCCCAACGACGCGCGCACGGCGCGCCGCTTCGGCGCCGAGGGCATCGGGCTGTGCCGCACCGAGCACATGTTCTTCGACGAGGCGCGCATCGACTGGGTGCGGCGCATGATCATCGCCGACACCGAGGCGGAGCGCCGGGCCGCGCTGGAGCGCCTGCTGCCCATGCAGCGCGAGGATTTCGTGGGTGTGTTCCGTGCGATGGACGGATTTCCGGTCACGGTGCGCCTGCTCGATCCGCCCCTGCATGAATTCGTGCCGAACGAGCGCGGCGAGATCGAGGCGCTGGCGGCGCGCATCGGCGTGGATGCGGACCACCTCGCGGCCAAGGTTCACTCGCTCCACGAATTCAACCCGATGTTGGGGCACCGCGGCTGCCGCCTCGGGATCACGTTTCCCGAGATCTACCAGATGCAGGTGCGCGCCATCATGGAGGCGGCCTGTGAGGTGCGGCGCGACGGCGTGGACGTGCGCCCCGAGATCATGGTTCCCCTGGTGGGGCTCCGCGCCGAGCTCGCGCTCCTGCGTGAGATGGTGGTGCGCGTGGCGGACCAGGTCCTCGCAGCGAACGGCATGCAGCTCGCCTACCTCGTGGGCACGATGATCGAAGTGCCGCGCGCGGCGCTGACCGCGGGCGAGATCGCGTCGGTGTCCGACTTCTTCAGCTTCGGGACGAACGATCTGACGCAGATGACCTTCGGCTTCAGCCGCGACGACTCGCCCAAGTTCCTGCGCGCCTACCTCGACGCGGGCATTCTCACCCGCGACCCCTTCGAGACGATCGACGTGACCGGGGTCGGCCGCCTCGTGCGCCTCGCCACCGAGGAAGGGCGGGCCGCCCGCCCCGGCCTGAAGGTGGGCGTGTGCGGCGAGCACGGGGGCGATCCCGCCTCGGTCCATTTCATGCACGAGATCGGCCTCGACTACGTGAGCTGCTCGCCTTTCCGCGTGCCGGTGGCCCGGCTGGCCGCCGCGCAGGCGGCAATGTAGGGCGGGACGTGGTGACGGCGTCCCCGCGCAGCCCGGCCGTCGCCGCGGGATGGCTGGCCGTGCAAATCGCGCTGGCCAGTGCCGCCGCCGGGATGATCGCGGCGGGCGGGCTGTGCGGCGCGCCCTGGGGGGTTCCCCTCGCCCTGTGGACGCTGGCGGGCGGCGCGGGAACCGTTCTCCTCGTCCTCTCGGGCCGGCGGCTGTTCCGGGACGCCCGGGGCCTCCCCGTCGCCTCCCCTGGCCTCGCCAACGGCCTGACCCTCCTCCGCCTCGTCTGGACCGCGCCGGTCTGCGTCCTCCTCGACCACGGAGCCTACGACGGGGCGCTCGGACTCTACGCCCTCCTGGTCCTCAGCGACGTTCTGGACGGGATCGTGGCGCGGGCACGCCGCGAAACCAGCGTGTTCGGCGTCGTCATGGACCCCTTGGCCGACGTCATCTCCACCTTCGCCGTCTTCACCGTCTTTATGGTCGACAACCTCGTGCCGTTGTGGCTATACCTGTTGCTGGCGTCACGTTACGCCATGTTGCTGCTGGGTTCGGCGATCCTCTCGGTGGCGGCCGGCCCCGTCGCGTACCGCGCGACGATACCGGGCAAGGTGGTCGGTGTGGTGCAGGCGGCAGGGGCTGCCGCCCTGATGTGGGGTGCCCGGGCGGGCGGGCTGGAACCCGGCCCGGCGAGTGCGGTGTTCGCCGTTCTCGGCCTCGGTTTTGCTTCTATAGTCGTTTCTCAGGGCGTCATCGGCTGGCGTCACCTCCG
>DASTOO010000114.1:0-10739 GCA_035762505.1 Candidatus Krumholzibacteriia bacterium | reverse complement strand
GTGTCGGCGTGACCGAGCCGTTCACCACCGTGAACGTGAGCACCGGGTGTTCGCCGCCCAGAAAATCCTGCAGCGCCTGGTTCATCAGCGTCACCGCCCCCGCCTCCAGCGGGGCGGGGATCTTCTGGCCAAGCGCGCCCTGCACCGATTGCGACGTGTAGTTGATGGCCGTCTCGGTCGTCGCCTGGTAGGTGACGTCGATCCGCCCGCCGATCTCCCAGTCATGCGCCTGGGCGAAGGACGTCACGCCGTAACTCGCCGACGTCACGTACGCCTGCGAGATGTCGTCGGTGCTGTAGCCGTTGTCCTCCAGGATGTCGCGAATCTCCTGCCCGATGTCCAGCACCGCGGCCTCGGTCCAGTTCGCGCTGTCCTCGTCCTGCTCGAGGTCGGCGTAGGTTTCGCCGGTCAACACGATTTCGAGCGTCTTTTCGTCCAGGCAGCCGGGAACGACGGTCGCGGCGAAAGCGACGACCACGGCCGGCACCAGAAACGTCCGTTTCATCGTCATCCTCCCTACTGGGGCCGTCCGACGTTGCCGAGGGCAAGTCCGAACGAGAAGTTGTTGGTGTTGGCGAAGCTGTAATCGGCGAAGAGATGACCGGCGACGAAGTTCAGGCCCGCGCCGATCGTGAAGCGGATGTCGTTCTCGCCCTCGAGCGCCACCTCGACGGGGTCACCGTCGCCATCGTTGTAGGCGAGGTCCACGTCCAGCTTCTCGTACGCGACGGCCGCGTACGGCTCGAACGTCATGAAGCCCAGCGGCGCGCGCTTGCTCGCCTGCAGCTGCGCCGAAAAAGCGGAGGTCGACGTGAAGTCATCGCCCGCGTCGTTCTCTCCGACCTTGAACGTCTGGTACATGACGCCGACCGCGAGGTCGAGCATCGGAGTCTCGCCCAGGTACTGCGAGAGGCTGTGCCGGCCGCCGATACCGAAGAGGTTGACCTTCCCCAGATCCGAGTCGCTCTGCTCGTACGCCACCCAGCGGACAATCGCCTCGGTTCCCGCGATCGCACCCAGGCGCAGCTGCGGCACGACGAGGCCGAAGGAGTTCAGGTCGAGACCGCCCGGATAGGTGAACTGGGCGCCTCCCTGACCCGAAACGGTGACCGCCTCTCCGGAGCCGACCACGGTCGGCGCGTTGTCGACGGTGGTCACCGGCACGAAACCCGACTCGGTCGTGGCCGAGAAGGTCCGCTCCGTATCTTCGAAGAAGACCCCCATCACGGGCGCTTCCAGCGAAATGTGGAAGCTCGTGGCGGGAATGTAGGCGGAGTATCCGTAGGAGCTGTTGAGTGTCGCGCCAAATGCGTTCGCGAGCGGTTGCAGGTAACCAACCGCGTTGGCGCCGGTATAGACTGAGATCTGGTTCTGCACGGCCCCATCGCCGGCCCGGGTGGCCCCGGGGACGAACGACAGCATCACCGCGGCAGCAATCAGAATCCCGCTGGTTCGGTAGAGCGGGGTCATTGCCTTCCTCCTGAGTGAGAGTGAAAACGACTGACGCGGAAGGGTACCACCGCGCGGACGCCGAATTCAAGTCTGCGCGGGGCTAGCGGCGGGCGCGGGCGCGCATGATCATGGGCTGGCCGGTGGCCGCGACCACGCTGCGCCACAGATAGCTCTCCGGGTGGATGTGTTTGCGGCCCCGGACGGTGAGCGGAATGGGAACGTGCGTGTAGATACCGTGCCACAGCCCGATCACGACGTCGGTCTTGCCCACCATGCCGGCGTGCACCGCATTGCGCGCGAGATTGTCGCAGAAAATGGCGTCACCAGCGTTGGCCTTGACGCTCCGGATCATGTAGCTCGGATCGATGTACTTCATCGCGAACATGTGGCCGCGGCCGCGCAGGAAGCGGGTGATGGCGTCGCGCAGGAACACGCCGATGTCGCGCGGCACCACGTTGCCGGAGGCGTCCTGCTCGCGCGCCACGCCCGGAAAGAACTGCTGTCCCGCTCCTTCCGCCACCACGATCACCGCGTGACCGTGACGGTGGAGGCGCCGTTCCAGACAATCGAGAAAGCCGCCTTCCCCCTCCAGATCGAACGGAACCTCCGGCACCAGGCAGAAGTTCACCTGCATGCTGGCCAGCGCTCCGTACGCCGCGATGAAGCCGGAATCGCGTCCCATGACCTTGACGAGACCGACCCCGTTCACCGACCCGATGGCTTCGACGTGGGCCCCGTCGATCGCCGAGCGTACGACTTCGACGGCGGTGTCGAAGCCGAACGTTTTGTATACGAAGGTGATGTCGTTGTCGATCGTCTTGGGGATGCCAACGATGGCGATGTCGAGGTCGCGCCGCTCGACTTCCTCGTAGATGGCGTGCGCACCGCGCAGGGTCCCGTCGCCGCCGATGCAGAACAGGACGTCCACGCCCAGTTCCGCCAGGCGGTCCACCATCACCGGCACCTCTTCGGCGCCGCGCGACGTGCCCAGGATCGACCCGCCCTCGTTGTGTATCGTCCGGATCACCTCGTAGGTGAGCGGCATGGGCTCGTACCCTCGGGCCGGATTCATGCCGCGATACCCGTAGCGGAATCCCACGATGTCGCGAACGCCGTACTGGAACTGGAGCTCGAGCACGATCGAGCGGATCACGTTGTTGACGCCGGGCGAGAGTCCGCCGCACGTCACCACTGCCGCGCGCGTGTGCGCCGGATCGAAGTAGATGTGGTCGCGCGGACCGGCGCGCTCGAGGAAGAGATGGGTGTCGAAGTCCCCCTCGCTCTCGCCCGCGACGCGATAGAGGACCCGGGTCTTGTCCGGCACGTAGTGCGCAAGGCCGTCGCCGACGTGCGGCGAGAGGCCGAGCGGCGAGGGCACCCGGCACTCGCCCAGCGACTTCACCTTGAATTGCTCGGGAGTCAGTCGATTTGGCATGGGCGGATCGGTGCGGTCGCGGTCCGCGACCGCCGTCACACGACTCTATACCAATAAGGAATGCGGGCGGTTTCGTCCATTGATTTCCCGGGCGGCGGTACGGCGCGCGCAGCGCGGCGTCAGCGGAGGCGCAGAACGGCTCCGTAGTTCCCCGCGAACCAGATTCCCTCGGGCGAACCGAAGATTCCCTCCAGGGTGAGAATGGTGGGAGACGGGAGCCGCGCCCAGTCGCGGCCGTCGAAGTGGATGACCTCGCCGTCGCGCCCGCATGCGTAGATATCGTCCGGAGTCCTGCCCCACACGTCGAGCAGTGTGGAAGCCGTGACAGACGGCGCGTTCCGCCAGGTGCCGCCGCGCCGTACGATCACCGCGCCCGCATCCCCGACCACCACCGCGAACCCCGGAACACCCCACACGGCGGTGAGGAAACCGTCCGACGGAACCCCGGCGTCCGTCCACGACCTGCCGTCGAACTCGATGACGGCTCCGCGGTTGCCCGCGGCGATGGTGCGGCCCGGCCCGACGTCGCGCACCCCGAGCAGCGCCTCCGCGGTGCCCGAGTCCTCGCGGATCCAGCGCGAACCGTCGAAACGGAGAATGGTGCCCGCGTCACCCACCGCGATCGCGTCGTCACGGGAACGCACGTGCACGCCGGAGAGCTGGGCCGCTGTTCCGGACTCCAACCGCGTCCAACCGCTCCCGTCGAAGCGCATGATGACCCCGTCGGCACCGACCGCGATGGCGTGGGATGGATCGCTGCCGTGCACGTCGAGGAGTTGCACGCTGACGCCGGTGGGAACCTCGGACCAGGCGTCACCCGCGCGCACGAGTGCGGCGCCGCGCGTCGCCACGGCGAGCGACGGCGTGTCGCCCGCACCCCAGAGTGACGCGATCACCGGTACGGGACCACGACTCTCCGTAATCCAGCGCGCGCCGTCGAAGCGGCGGATCAGTCCTGCGCCACCGACGACCACGATCCCGCCGGCGTCCCCCCACACTTCCCACAGTTCGTCGTTGGTGCCGCCGTCGAACGAGGCCCACGCAGTTCCGTCGAAGCGAACCGCCGTGCGACGGTTTCCCACGGCGACGATGTCCTTCGGCCCGCTCCCCCATATGCTCTGCAGTTTGTCCGTCGCGGCGCTGGCAATCCGGTTCCAGGCGAGCCCGTCATAGCGGACGATGACACCCGCGTCGCCCACGGCGAACACGTTGTCGCCCGCGCTGCCCCATATCGCGCGAAGCGCGCGCGTCGTTCCGCTCGCCATCGGCGCCCACACGGAGCCGTCGAAGTGCAGGATGACGCCGTCGGTGCCGACCGCGAACGCGTCGTCCGCGGCCGCGGCCCATACGCCGCGCAGGGTCGCGGTGCTCCCGGACTGCATCGCGCTCCAGGCGGAGCCATCGAAGCGCAAAACGGCGCCATTCTCGCCGCACGCGAAGGCGCACGTGTCGGCCAAGGCGAACACGCTCCACAGGTCCTCAGCGGTGGGGGAAGCGAGCGACGACCAGCGTGCGCCGTCGAACGCGAGGATCGTGCCGGCGTCGCCCACGGCCAGCAGCGGTCCGCTCGCGGCGCCGTGGACGTGCGCCAGCCGTTGCCGCGTGGGAGAACGCACCACGGACCAACCGGCGCCGTCATGATGGAGGATCGTGCCGGCGTCGCCGACCGCGTACGCGCCGTCGCCGGGCCGGCCGTGGACCCCGAACAGGAAATGCGGCTGCGGGAGCGGATTCTCCCAGACCCAGGACCGCTCCGGCGGTCCAGGCGGCACCGGTCCGCCACGATGGCAGGTCGCCGTGGACAGCGCCGCGCCCATCGCGACCACGAGCGCTATCCCGCGATCAACCGCCATACCTGCGCGACCAGGAAACAGACGCCGAAGCCCATCACCACGGGCAGCAGCGACGCGACCGCGGTCCACTTGTGGGAGCGGGTCTCCTTGTAGATCGTGAAGATCGTCGTGCTGCACGGGTTGTGCAGCAGGCTGAAGAGCATGAGATTCACGCCGGTGAGCGTCGTCCAGCCGCCCGCGGCGAGGAGTTGTCTCACGTCGGCCGTCGAGTCGAGCTCGAACATGACGCCCGCGCCCGCACTCACCCCGGCGGCGCCGACCGCCATCGCCGTCAGCATCAGGATGGTCGGGATGATGATCTCGTTGGCCGGGATCGCGACCACGTACGCCAGCAGGATCACGCCGTTGAGGCCGATCAGGAGCCCCACCGGATCGAACGCGCGCACGAGGTGCGCCGCGACGCTGGCGTCCCCGATGTGGATGTTCCCCGAGAGCCAGATGACCGCGCCGGCGGGGGCGGCGAACACCACCGCCCGCCACAGCACGATCAGGGTGCGGTCGATGATCGAGGTATACAGCGTGCGCCAGAAACGGGGCGGCCGGTAGGGCGGGAGCTCGAGGCTGAACGAGGACGCCTCGCCCTTGAGCACCGTTCGCGACAGGAGCCACGACACCACGAACGTCATGCCGATCCCGAGCAGCGCCACGACCACCACCGCGCCCGCCGAGACGAGTCCGGCGACGTGCGCCGGCGCCAACGCGCCGATGAAGATGGTCGCGATCAGAATCTGAGTGGGCCAGCGCCCGTTGCACAGCGAGAAGTTGTTCGTGATGATCGCGATGAGGCGCTCGCGCGGACTGTCGATGATTCGCGTGGCCACGACGCCGGCGGCGTTGCAGCCGAAGCCCATGCTCATGGTCAGGGCCTGTTTGCCGTGCGCGCCCGCGCGCTTGAACATGCCATCCAGGTTGAACGACACCCGCGCCAGGTAACCGAAGTCCTCCAGCAGCGTGAACAGCGGGAAGAAGATCGCCATCGGCGGCAGCATCACGGAAACGACCCAGGCGGTCGCGAGATAGACCCCGTCGAACAGGAAGCCCGCCAGCCACGCCGGCATGTGGATGGAACCCCCGAAGGCGTGGAGCAGCGGATGCAGGCGGTCGATGAGGAGCGTCGACAGCATGCCCGACGGAACGTTGGCGCCGGACACGGTGAGCCAGAACACGGCCATGAGTATCCCGATCATCATCGGGAACCCGAGCCAGCGGCTCGTCACCAGGTTGTCGATCGCGCGGTCGAGGTCGAACGCGGGGCGCTCGCCGTCGACGATGGTCGCGCGATCCGCGACGCGGGCGGCCTCGGCATACAGATCCTCGACGAGCGAGTCCTGGAACTCCGGCCCCACCTCCCAGCGCAGCGATCGCGCCTGCTCGAGCACGCGCAGTACGGCGCCACCGGAAGCCGTCTCCGCGCCGACCGCGCGCGCGGCCGGCGCGCCGCCGCCCATCTCCACCAGCTCGCCGGAGCGCAGCGCTTCCTCGACGTGCACGTCGCCGTCCAGCAGTCGCAGCGACAGCCAGCGCGCGTTCGACAGCCCGGGGAACGCCTGCTCGATCGTCGCGGTCATTTCTCCGACGACGCGCTCGGACGCGCGCGAGCGGCGCTCGAGCCGTCGCGGCTTGCACGGGATCCCGCCCGACGCAACGCCGGCGACGGTGTCGAGCAGCTCCTCGATGCCCTTGCGGCTGCGCGCCACGGTCGCGACGACGGGAACGCCGAGATCGCGCGCGAGACGGCGGGGATCGATGGTGCGGCCGTGGCGTTTCGCCTCGTCGACCAGATTCAGGCACACGACCGCGCGGTCGGTGATTTCGAGCACCTGCAGCACCAGGTTGAGATTGCGCTCGAGGTGGGACGCGTCCACCACCACGACCGTCACGTCGGGGCGCGCGAACAGGATGAAGTTGCGCGCGATCTCCTCGTCGACCGTCGTCGACAGCAGCGAATACGTCCCGGGAAGGTCCACCAGCTTGAAGCGGCGGTCGCCCAGCGCGAAGCCGCCCTCCGCGCGCGCCACCGTCTTGCCCGGCCAGTTGCCGGTGTGCTGTTTGAGCCCGGTGATGGAGTTGAAGACCGTGCTCTTGCCGGTGTTGGGATTGCCCGCCAGTGCCACCACGTAGTCGAACCGATCCATGTTGACGCCGAGCTTCACCAGGTTCCCGGTGTGGTGCTGGCAGCCCGCGCACGCCGCGGGCGGACTGTCGAGAGTCTTGTTGCGGATATTGCTCATGCCGGCATGCCCCTGTTCTATTCTACTGGTGGTTGCCCGCGGCGGCCCGCGCGGCGGTAACGCCGGTGACGCCGATCAGGCGCGCCTGCTCCTCGCGCAGCGCAATGAGTGTGCCGCGCACACGGTACGCGGAAAGACCGCCGGTCAGGCCGCGCCGTTCGTACATCACGCGCGTGCCGGGCACGATACCCAGGTCCATCAGCCGGCGGCGTTCCAGTCCGATGCACGCGGGACTCACGCGAACCACGTCGGCGCTCTGCCCCGGCTCCAGGGCCGCCAGGGTGGCCGTCTCCCGCGCGGTGTCGGAAGCGCCTTCCAGACGACGTATCGAGATGTTGCCAGCCAGCAGCGGCGCCAGCACGATCTTGCGGCCGTCCGCGTCGAACACGACGCGCTGTTCGGTGCGCGCGTCCATGCGCACCTCCATGCCGACGTATATGCCGAGCGCGATGATCTGCGCGAACACGACGGGCGGTTCGTCTTCCAGGTGCGTTACGATCGCGCGCTCGCCGGGCTGCAGCACGGTCAGCGGCAACGGGGTGTCTCCGCCCACGGTGCCGTCCGCCGCCGGGATGGGGTCCCCGTGCGGGTCGAAGCGCGGGTTGCCGAGCCGCTCGGCGAGGGCGTTCGCTTCGTCCAGCGTCAGCGCGTGCTCCTGCTTTTCCGCGCGCGTGTGCCACTCGACCGGGTCGACACCGGTCTCATCGGCCAGGTAGCGCTCCCACAGACGGTGGGCGCGGACGACCTCGAGCGCGTAGCGACGCCCCTCTTCCGCCAGCAGAATACGCCCGTCCACGATGCGCACCAGGCCGCGGCTCTGCATCCGGCCGATCAGCGTCACCGCGCGCGACGTGGAGATCTCCAGCGCGCCCGCGACGCTCGCGAGCGTGCAGGTATCCTCGCGCACTTCGTGGTTGTAGATGTGCTTGAGTGCGTCTTCCAGCGCCACCCGGCTCGCGAGGCTGCGGTGGCGACGCCCGCGGGCGAAGAGCCCCTGCCCGGGCCAGAACACCGCCGCGGCCAGCGCGCCGCCCAGCAGGAAGAGCACGAGATTCAGCAGAGGCGAGCTCATCATCGCGTCACCCGTATTTCCGCGGCCGCTTCCCGTCCGATCGCAAATTCACCGTCGCCGACGCGCAGCGTCAACGATCCCCCGTAGGGCTCGACGTGCAGGATCTCGACGCCGGTCCCGGGATAGAGCCCGCGCTCGCCGAGATAGCGGAGCAGCGCCGAGTCGCGATCGTCCACTTCGAGTACCACGACGCGCTCGTTGGCGCCGACGTCGCTCAGGCGGCGGGCGTCGATGCGCGCGATCGTCCCGTCGCGGGACGGGATGGGCGCTCCGTGCGGATCGGTGGCGGGATGCCCCAGCGCGCTCGCGATGCGGTCCTCGAGATCCTCGGAGATCACGTGCTCGAGCTTATCCGCCTCGTCGTGGACCTGGTCCCACGGAACCCCCAGCGCATCCGCAAGGTACTTCTCGATTAGGCGGTGATGACGTACCACTTCCACCGCGGCCATCTCGCCGATGCGCGTCAGCTGGACGCCCTGGTACGGCTCGTGCGTCACCAGCTTGAGATCGGCGAGCTTCTTCACCATCGCCGTCACCGACGCCGGTGCGATGCCCATCCGGTCCGCGATGGAAGACGTCGACGCGCGCTCCGCGTGCTCGGCGATCTCGAAGATCGCCTTGAGGTAGTTCTCCATCGACTGGGTGAGGACGGAGGGGACGGTCAATTGCGGCGTATCTTTAGACATAACTAAAAATTATGCTAATGCAATCCTCATTCCACGGCAAGGACGATTCCCGCCCGGCCACTTAAGCTATTTTACAACAAGGCCTTAAGCCGTTACCCCGGGGCACCGTGCCGATTACGTGGGTCCGGCAAATCGCAATGTCCCGCGCCGGAACGCGCGGTAAAATCTACGGCAACCAACGCCACGCGAATTTCGTCTTACACTCCGACCACCCATGAACTCCAACCCCGCAGCCCCCGACCGGCGACACGCATGCTTCGTCCTGGCGGCGTCGCTCGGCTTCATCGCTCTGGCGTGCGTTGCCGCGCCGTCGCGCGCCGGCTCGCCGGAAGACGCCTCCGCGGTGGACGTGTCCAGCGCCGCGTTCGTGCCGAACCGGGAGCTGACCTTCTCCGCGCGCCGCCTCGCCGAGGCGTTACGCATCGACGGCCATCTCGACGAACCCATGTGGAAGACGGCGACCCGCATCGGGAACTTCTCCGAGGTCGAGCCCGGAGACAACGTCCGCCCGCCCGTCGACACCGAGGCCTGGCTCGCCTACGACGCCGACAACCTCTATATCGGATTCGTCTGTTATGACGACAACCCCGGTGCGATCCGCGCATCGGTGGCGGACCGCGACAACATCTTCCAGGACGACTGGGCCGGGATCGTCATCGACACGTTCCACGACCAGCAGAACGGCTATTTCTTCCTCGTGAACCCGCGCGGCATCCAGGGGGATCTCTTCCGCTCGCGCAACAACGAGGACTCCAGCTACGACACCGTGTGGCATTCGGGCGGACAGCTCACCGACTTCGGATGGACGGCCGAGATCGCGATTCCCTTCCGCAGCATCCGCTTCCCCGATCGAGCCGAGCAGGAGTGGGGCGTGCATTTCTTCCGCACCCGCCCGCGCGAGAGCCGTGCCCAGTACTCGTGGGCCCCGCTGTCGCGCGACGCGAACTGCTTCTTCTGCCAGGCCGGAACCATGAACGGCATCACCAACATCAACCAGGGGCGCAACCTCGAGATCCTGCCCTACGTGATCGCCAGCCAGTCCGGCAGCCTCACCGGCGCGGATGACGCGTCCTTCGACTGGGAGAACGATCGCGGGAACGCCGAGGGGGGCGTCGGACTCAAGTACGGCATCACCCCCAACCACACGCTCGACCTGACCTACAATCCCGACTTCAGCCAGATCGAATCCGACGCCACCCAGATCGACGCCAACCAGACGTTCGCGCTCTTCTATCCGGAGAAGCGCCCCTTCTTCCTGGAAGGCGCGGACCGCTTCACCTCGATGATCGACGTCGTGTACACGCGCTCGGTCAACGATCCGATTGCGGCGGGCAAGTTCACCGGCAAGTCGGGGCGCAATACCGTCACCTTCATGACCGCGCTGGACGAGACGTCGCCGTACATCGTCCCCTTCGAAGAGCAGAGCGGCGGAGCCGCGGGCGGCGACACCTACTCCAACATCCTCCGCTACAAGCGCGACGTGCTCACCGAGTCGTTCATCGGCGTCATCGCGACGGACCGGCGCGCGCGGGGCGGCAATGGCTCCAACACCACCGCGGGTGTGGACATGCGCCTGCGCATCGACGACCACTTCACGGTGTTTGGCCAGGTCCAGGGCAGCTACACGCAGGAACCGGACGACACGACGCTCTCCGGCGGCTTCAACCAGATCGCCTTCGGGAAGGACGGCGAGTACACCGGCGCCTTCGACGGGGAGGATTTCGCGGGGCACGCCATCGAGGCGTCGGTGGCGCGCAACGGACGGCACTACAACGCGGAGCTGTGGGCCGAGAGCTACTCGCCCACGTTCCGGGCCGAGAACGGCTTCATCCGTTCGAACAACTATCACCTCGCCAACTTCTGGAACGGTTACATGTTCCAGTTCGACACCAACCCGGTGCTCGAGCGCCTGGAGCCGCAGCTCACGATGGGGCGGAAGTACAACTACGCGGGCGAGTTCAAGGACACGTGGATCGAGCCCGGTGTGTGGCTGCGCTTCAAGAAGCAGAC
>DASTOO010000113.1:0-5745 GCA_035762505.1 Candidatus Krumholzibacteriia bacterium | reverse complement strand
GTCCCCGGAGCCGGTTGAGTCCTTCGACTTTGCGCAACCCACCGCCAACACCAACAAGCAGACCACCAGGCGTTCCATCACCGCGGCCGTCCCTCCGTCAATTCTCGATCAAAGCGCGAATCGACTCTCCGTCGATGGGTGTCCGCGAATCGGTGCTCAGGGCTTGAATCGTCCCAGACGGGTCCACCACGACCTCCATGGGGTACGTGACGACGCCGTGGCGATTGAGGAACGCCGACTCGACATCCTGATAGAGCGGATAACTCAACCCGTGCGCGGCGCGATAGCGGACGTTCACCGCCGCCGCTTCCGAGGTGATGCCGAAGACGCGCTCGGGCTCGATCACGCCTTGCACCACCGCCTGCTCCCACCGCGCTGCCATTTCCGAGCACCCCTCGCAATTGGGATCGAGGAACAGCACAACCGCGCCGTGACGGCTCGTCACCGCCTCGACGCTCCCCATCTCGGTGCCGAGCGAGTCCGCCAGGCGCACGTCGGGAAACGCATCGCCGGGCAGGAAGGGAAAGTCGGGTGCCTCGACCACCGGCGCGTTCCGCGCGCGCAGCGAGCTTCCGAAGCGAATGCCCCCGTACCCCACCGCCAGTGCCAGCACGGCGAATGTCGTCCATTGCAGCAGACGTTTCGTCCCAGCGTTCATTTTGTCCTGCCGGTTGCTTGGAAGGGCGGAGCACCGGGCGCCCCGCCCTTCCGGTGGAAGGTTGACGCCCTAGCAGGCAACCTGCGGGCAATTGAACGTGCCCGAAGTGTCCTTCTTGCACGACGTGCCGTACGGCGTCGTGCAACACTTATACGGCACGCTACAAATGCACTTGTAGAAACAGGGGCCAGCCTGCGCGTTTGGAGCCTTCAGCCCGACAACCGCACCCACGGCAAACACGACGGGCAACAGCAACAACGCAGTACGCTTCCTCATGGTCTCCTCCTGTTTGTCGGGGATGTGAATCGACAATCAGTAACGGCACACCAATCTCCCCGTGGAAAGGTCCGCCGGCTCGGGCGGAAAGTGTAGCACGGTCCCGGACCGGTTCGCGAGCCGCTACTGCGACGGATTGTAAGCAAACCAGAACGGGCCGGATCTTTCGACCCGGCCCGTTGGTACTGGTGCGTCGCGAAGGACTCGAACCTTCAACCACCTGATTAAGAGTGGGATTCGACGAGCTCGGCGTTTTCAGTGTGTTTTCATAACTTCCGTAAACACCGGCACTTTCTGCCTCGTCGAGCTCGTCTCTGCAGTCTATACAGTCTCCCAAGGTCGCCGGTTTCTATTCCGTAGTGCCGGATGTAGTGCCGGATGGCGACGCCCGACTCGCAAGACTCCTCGCACACCCGGCGTTCTCGGACGGGGGAACTCCCGACCCTACTTCACTTCAGAAGCCAAACTCGAGGCCACCGTAAAACCCGTACGTGAGGTAGACCCGCGTTACATCGACATCGTTCGACTCAGCAAATGTGTCAACGTCGCGCTGCACGCGAAAATGTGCAAACACTGCCCGACTGCGGGTGATGTCTAGGGCCAGCCCACCATCCAGGAGCCATGACAACCGTTGGAAGTCACCAAACCCGAGCTCGGACGGAGGACCCGTTCCCACGTTTGGCGACAGCTCCTGTTTGGTGAGAACGGCGTAGCAAAGCCCTGCGCCAAGAATCAGGCGCAATTCGCGTTCCGCGAACTCGACGCGCTCCACCGAACTCAACAGGAGTGGCACTTCTACGAACTCCTCGTAAACGGCCGCGCTCACCGTCGGCAGGTCGTCCGGAAGGGATGCCTGGATACCTCTGTACGCGTACCTTGCTTCAACCCGCACTTCGATCCTGTTGCCCAAGGGATGCTTGTAGAATAGACCCCACTCCATAGACGTTCCGCTTGCTGCCTTGTCAACCGGGGGCCCTTTGGCGAATTCGTACATGGTGGGCGCGGCGTACACACCCCACGAACGCTTTGGTCGCCTATTGGCGTCCGCAACGGCCCCCGATGCGTAGAGTACTATGGCGAAAAACACGACGAGAACTCGCAAACCACACCTCACTGCCGTTATCTCCGGCTACTATCCGGGGCACTAGATCCACCCGCCGCGAAACCGCAGTAAACCACGTAGGCCCGGAAGCGCCGAAAATAGGAGCTGTGTAAATCATCCGAGCTGTAGCGGTTGTATCGTCGCAGTACTGCGCGCCAATTCTCCACAATTCGCATACGCGTCGCCTTGTCGGCTTCTCCATTCAGAGCAACGAATTCGTGAGCAAGGAGCGCTGCAGCCCCCCGAATATTGTCTCGAGCGTTGATCTTCAGACTGTCTTCGTGCAGACCCACTAGGTCGGCGGCAATCCTGATAGGTGCCGTCTCCTCAAAGGTCTGTCGCAACCCCATCAGGCCGTATGTGTTATGCGATGTCGGTCCGGGCAAATGTTGCCAAGTGGTTTCCACGTACGACACCCCCACGAGGACCTCCGTCGGCACGTCAAACTCGTGAGCCGCATCTTCAAACAACTGAGTATACCCGATCGGCAGCGAGGGGACCGAGGTAAGCGGCTGGTCTGCCCGATCAACTCGCTGGGTCACGGATGGGTGCGTACCAGCCGTAGAACGTGTATCGTCGCCAACCTGCTGGCCCACAACGAGTATGAGGGTGCCGACCACGGCGATCGTGACACCTAATCGACCATCAATCCGTGCCATCCTCCTCCCAGTCACTTCAGCAGAACCATCTTGCGAGTGAGAGGAACGCCGTCGGCCTCGATCCGATAGAAGTACACCCCACTCGGCACACCCTTGGCCTTCCATTGGACCGTGTTCCTGCCCGCCGCTCGCTGTCCATCCACAAGGATAGCAACAACTCGGCCTCGCACATCGTAGACAGTAAGCCGTACGCGTCCAGGGGACGGAAGGATGAACTCGATTGTCGTTTCTGGATTGAACGGATTCGGCCGATTCTGAAGCAGCGCAAGGGACACGGCGTCCGACACTGGAGCTGGGAACGCATCTAGTATCTCACTGTACAGTGAATCAAACTCAACATCCGCCGAGTGTTCGACGACTCCGCCCAGAATCTCCAGATCCTGGCGGAACTCCGGTGAAGCATGCCGAGCGAAACCTGCCAACACTTCGCGAACCAAAGACACCGTCTCGTCATCAACGCGCCACGACTCTCCCTGTGCCACTCGGAGTAGGTCGGCAGAGTGCTCAGCCACAAGGCGGGCCGTCATGAGCGCAAGAGTGGGATCTTTGAGCAGAATCAGAATTGCTTGCGGCGAGTAGCCATAATGAAACGCACGATATTATAAAGTGTGCGAAAGTAATTTCAATCTGCATGCGTCGGCTGCACCCGGACACCTTAGTCAACCAGAACGGGCCGGATCTTTCGACCCGGCCCGTTGGTACTGGTGCGTCGCGAAGGACTCGAACCTTCAACCACCTGATTAAGAGTCAGATGCTCTACCATTGAGCTAGCGACGCGATTCTGTCATGCGCGCGTTCCCGGGAGAGAACGCGGGAGGAATTCTAGAACGGCAGGTCGTCGTCCTCGGTGCCGCCCGAACCTGCGCCCTGCGGCGCCGGCTCGTTGTTGGGATAGTCCTGGGACGGGAAGTCGCCCCCACCGCCGCCGGCACTCTCGCCCGCGCGTCCCAGCATCTGCATGTTCTGCGCGACGATCTCGGTCATGTACTTCTTCTGCCCCTGCTGGTCCTCCCACGATCGGGTCTGGAGGCGCCCCTCGACGTAGACCTGCTTCCCCTTCTTGAGGTACTGCTGGCAGATCTCCGCGAGCTTCCCGAACGCCACCACGCGGTGCCACTCGGTGCGCTCCTCGCGCTCGCCCGCCTTGTTGTTGAAGCGCTCCGACGTCGCGACGTTGAAGTTCGCGACGGGTGCCCCGCCCGCGGTGTAACGCACGGTGGGATCGCCGCCGAGATTCCCGATAATGATGACCTTGTTCACCCCACTCATCACAAACCTCCCGCTTTGAGACAAAACAACGTGGACGGGGTTCGTCCCCGCCCGAGGGACCCTCTTTTATAGCGGATGCGCATGGCCCGGTCAAGTCCGCCGGGACCGCCTCACCTCATGCGCGCACGCCAGGGAGAAAATGGGGTGGATGATGGGATTCGAACCCACGACAACCGGATCCACAATCCGGGGCTCTAACCAGCTGAGCTACACCCACCGCAAAGGCCGGAACCGCATGGTAATGCCGCCATTGGCGGGTGTCAAGGCGCGCGGGAGGCCGCTAGCCCGCGTCCCGGGGCGTGCGGCGCCAGGTAGCCTGGAGGAGGCCGTTGTGATACGCCCGCGACGAGTACAGCGTCCAGCGCTGCTCGGTCCCGTGGCGCTCGAAGAGCGGCACCCCCTGCCCCAGCGTGATGGGATGAATGGTGACGATCAACTCGTCGACCAGGCCCGCCTGCAGCAGAGCCGACGCGATCCCGCCGCCGCCCACCACCCAGATGCGCCCGCCCGGCGAGGATTTCAGTTTCTTCACGAAGCGCGCCGGGTCCTCACTCACGACCTCGGCGTCCGGGTGGGGCGACTGCGTGAGGGTGCGCGAGAACACGTATGCGCGCTTGCCCGCATACGGGTACTCGATCACGTTGAGCGATACCTCGAAGGTGCGCCGCCCCATCACCACCGCGTCCACGCTCCGGTAGAACTCGTCGAAGCCGTAGTCGTCGTCCATGAAGAGCCAGTTGATGGACTCGTCGAGGCGGGCGATGAACCCGTCCAGGCTCGCGGCCACGAAGTAGGTGACGTCACGCATTCTTATAGCCCCAGCAGGGGCGCGATGATGGTGCGCTGGATCTCCGACGTCCCCGAGTACAGCGTGCTCGCCAGCGCGTCGCGCAGCTCGCGCTCGATCTTGTACTCCACCATGTAGCCGTAGCCGCCATGGACCTGCATGGCGTGGCGCGCGCACTCGATCCACGACTCGCTGATGTAGAGCTTGGCCATGGCGGCTTCCAGATACACGCTCCGGCCGCGCGACTTCTGCCACGCGGACTTGTAGAGCAGCGCCCGCGCCGTCTCCAGGCGGATCTTCATGTCCACGATCTTGGTGGCGATCAACTGGAACTTCCCGATGGGCTGGCCGAACTGCTCGCGTTCGTTGGCATACTTGATGGACGTCTCGAGCAGGCGCTGCATCGCGCCGACCGCGCTTGCGAGGATGCAGCCGCGCTCCCACGACATCGAGTCGGCGAAGAGCATCTGCCCCGCGCCCTCGCGCCCGAGGCGGTTCGCCTCCGGCACCGCGCAGTCGTCGAAGAACAGCTCGCACATCGGTGAAGTACGGATGCCCATCTTCACGGTGTGCTTGCCGAGGGAGAGCCCCGGCGTGTTGCGATCCACGAGGAAGCCGGTGACACCCTTGGCGCCGAGCGCCGGATCCACGTTGGCGAAGACGAGGTATACGTCCGCCACCGGACCGTTGGACACGAAGACCTTGCTCCCCTTGAGAATGTAATGATCGCCCTTCTTCGTGGCGGTGGTGGCGATGCTGTACGCGTCCGAGCCCGAGTCCGGCTCCGACATCGCGTTGGCGCCGATCAACTCGCCGCTGCACAGGCGCGGGAGGTAGCGCTGCTTCTGCTCCTCGGTGCCGAAACCCATGAGCGGCGTCTCCAGGGTCCACATGTGCGCGTTGATGGAGAAGCACAGGCCGTTGTCCTCGCAGCCGTAGCCGAGACTCTCCAGCACGCCCACGGTGGTGAGGGCGTCCATCCCCATGCCGCCGT
>DASTOO010000112.1:0-5161 GCA_035762505.1 Candidatus Krumholzibacteriia bacterium | reverse complement strand
AACGTAAAGTACAGGGACCAGCGGTGCACGCGCTCCAGCGTGGTTGCCTGCGGAACGTTCGCGTAATCGAGCGACAGCTTGTCCTTGTAGATGAACCCGAGTCCGTACGTCGGGGCCTTGAAGTCGCCGTCCTCGTCGTAGACGTAACCGAGACGGCCCGCCAGCAGGTTGACGTAACGATATTCGGTCCCGATGTGATACACCTCGCTGCGCCGCGTGTCGATATCGTCGTCCACCAGCCACACCAGGCTCTGCTCGAGGTCGAACGTGAGCAGCAGGTTGCTGATCTCGTCGGTCACAGGCGTCCAGGCAAGGCCGACGCGCGCGGTGAACGGGAGCGGATCGCTCTGCTCGCGGTCGATGAATGCGATGTTGGGGCCCATGTTGGTCAGCGACAGGCCGAGGTTGAGCCGCTGCGCGGGCATCTTGTACAGCGTCCCCAGGTCCACCGCGAAGCTCGTGCCGGTTCCGTCCACGTTGTCCTGGGTGAAGTTCGCGGGCGCGTAGTCCACGCGGATGAATTTCATCGAAATGCCCGCGCCCAGGTTCTCGCCGAGCTGCATCGCAAAAGACGCGCTGAGGGCCCCCTCCCAGCTGTCGAAGAAACCCTGCACCTCGCCCTGGTCGTTGGTCGCAACACTCTCTCCGTAGGTCAGGTAGATGAGGCTCGCCGACCACACGCCGACGTCGCCCGCGGGGCTCGAGTAGCCCAGGTACTCGTAGTAGACGTCGTTGACCAGGTCGGGGACGAGTTGGCTGTGCATGAAGGCGAGATTGCGCGACTTCATGAACGCCAGTCCCCCGGCGTTCCACCAGCCCGCGGTGGCGTCGTCGGCCACGGCCACGAACGCCTCGCCCATGCCGTTGGGACGCGCGCCCGGCGGAATCGTGAGCGACGGGACGGCGGCCTCCGCCTGCGCAAAGGCGTTGGAGTGTGAACACACGATCGACAGCGCAAACGCGCCAGCCAGCAGTTTCCGAAACGTCATGAAATCCTCCTAAGTGCCGGACGATACTAAGGCTTCCGACCCACGCGGTCAAGCCGCCACCGCTCAGCGGATCTTCGTCAGCTTGCCGCGCAGGACCGTCGGGGGGCGATCCAGCCCGACAAAATCAACCGTTGCCACATACAGATATGTCCCGTTGGCGAGGTCGTCGCCCACGGCGTCGCGGCCGTCCCACGCGATCCATGCCTCGCCGCCGTCGCGTTGCTCCTCGATGCGCCGCACCCGCTTGCCCGAGACGGTGAATATCTCCAAAGTCACGGACGCCCGGTTCGAGAGCCGGAACAGGAACTGCGTCGTCGTCTGGAACGGATTCGGAAAGTTCATGACGGCGTTCGCGTAGTAGTCCAGCGCGTCCGTGACGTCGAAGAACAGCGTGTCGAGCGCCGTCGCGCCGAAGCTGTCGCTGACCTTGTACACCAGCCGGTGCCGTCCCACCTCGAGGTCGGGCAGCGGAAACAGCAGAACGCCCGACGTGTCCACGCCGCCGTGGTCGAACGAGAAGTAGTCGTTCACGTCGATCGGCACCGGGAGGTTGTCGATGAGGATGGCCTGCCGCCCCTCGTTGGTGGTGGAGAGAATGTTGATGCCGTCCTGGTCGCGCACCAGCGCGCGGACGGTGTCGCCCGGCTTCACCACCTTGAGCCCGCTCTTGAAGCCGAGGTCGACGCGCGGCGCCCCGTCGATCTGTTGCAGTGCCAGCGAGTCCTCCAGCGTCGGCGCCACGACGACCAGCACGCTGTCCAGCGACGCGGCCGCGTCCACCACGCCCGCGGCGGCATACGCCGTGGCGAAGGCGAACGGGCCCGTGGCCGCGAGGCGCGGCACCCGGAAGCTCACCTCGAACTCGCCGTTCGCCACGGCGGCCGTCCCGTGGTACATGACGCCGCCGGGGACGTTGTAGACCATCAGGGTGCCCAGGTTGCTCCCGGTGCAGCGCGTCTGGTACACCCGCCGCACCCGCGGCTCGGTCACCGCCACCGTGACGGAACCGTCGAATCCCGTGTCGCGGACGCCGTCCCGGTAGACGACTCCCTTGAGTGTCCGGCGCGCGCCGGCGATGAGGGTGTCGTTCCCCGCCGTCTCGAAGCGGATCTCCCGCCGCGCCACGCGCAGCGCGAGCGCCGGGTCGCCGAGGAGGTTGTACTTCCAGGTATTCTCCTCCTGGAACGGCAGGAATTGCGCCTCGGCGTGGCTCTGGAGCTTGGCGTGCATCAGTGCGGCGCCGAGGGGAACGTCGGGGTCGCCGAGCCGCCGCGGCGTCATGAGCTTGAAGAGCGCGAAGTCGAGCCGCGAGTTCGGGCCCGGATAGGTCTCGGTCGACGCCGTGATGGTCGCCACGACGCCGCCCTCCGCGCGCGAGATGAGCTTCTCGGAGAGACTCTTGCCCGCGGGGTTGGCGAAGTCGCCGATGGTGCAGCTGAACGCCATGAGCACGGGCAGCCTGAGACCGTTGTTGAGCTGGCTCACGTCCGACCCCAGGAAGACCTGCTCGTCGGCCATCTGCTGCGAGCTGCCGTGGCCGATGTAGTTGATGGCGAGGGCGCCCCGATTCCACGAGTCCAGGAATTCGAGCCGCGCCAGCGGCTTGACGCCGCCGAGCGGCGGATACTCCGTCAGGTAGACCTTGCGGACGTCGAGGTACTCGGACGCGAACTGGTAGGTGATGCTCTCCGACTGGTCCGACCACTCCTTCTCACACTGCCCCGCGAAGGACGACAGCTCGTCGTCCGCCACCAGGATGATCTCGTTGCTCCAGGGGTCGCGCGGCGCGTCGAGCTCGTAACCGATCACCTTGTCCACCACCAGCGCGGCCTCCTGCGCCGATTCGGCCGGCAGGCGCCCCAGCGCCACGTCCATGACCGACCGCCCCCCGAACTGGTCGCTCGCGTCCATGTGCGCGAACCACTCGTCGGTCGCCATCGTGTAGAGGGTGGTGCGCGTGAGGTACAGGTTGGTCGGGACGTAGTCCGGCTGCGGGCTCGCGTTGTTGCGGAAGTCGACGGTGGCATCGCCCAGCAGAAGCACGTACCCCAGCCGCGCGTTGCCGTTCGCGTCGATCGAGTTCTCGTAGAGGAACTTGATGTAGTTGCGCAGCGCCATCGGGTCCGGCAGCCCGGCGGAGAAGTTGTCGAACACTTCGTCGGTGGTGACCACCTTCACGGACGGGCTCGCGTACAGGGGGAGCCGGGTCGCGCGGTGTGCGCGCAGGCGGTCCGCGGCGGCGCGGAAGTCGCGATGACATATGATCAGCATGTTGGGTCCCGCGGCCTCGTTGCGCAGGTCCGTGGGCGAAATGCGCGCCACCGCGGGGGTGCGGAACGCCGCCCCCGTCCCCACCCAGTAGTGGCGGCGCTGCCCGGAGACATCGGACGAGAAGCGCACCCGGCGCCCCCCACCCGCTGGCGCCACGTCGATACCACCGAGGCCGGACGGGCTCCACGGATCGGTGACGTCGAATGCGAACAGCGTGCCCTGCGTTCCGAAGCCGGACGCACTGAAGTTCGTGACGCCGGTCGTGTCCGGCGACGAGAACGCGACCGCGTCGTTGACCGCGCGGATGCGCCGCTCGTAACCGATCGAGAACCACGCGAAGAACATCTTGTCGTCGGGGTTCACGTCCCCCGGAACGCGGAGGAGGAACTGGTTGGCTCCATTGGCCAGGAAGTCTCCCTCGATCCGCGCCGGAACGCCGTCCTCGTAGTAGACCTGGCCTTGTTGCGCGGTCCACACGTGCCCGCCCACCGTGTAATCGACGCCGCCGCGGCGGTTCAGGTACTCCGCGTGGTGGCTGTTGTTGGCGAGCGACACGTACGGCGCCAGGCCCACGGAGCGGAACACCTGCGGCCGCGACGGGATAAGATCGCGCACGTCGATCGTCGCCAGGTTGTAGAGCGAGGCGCCGGGGCGCGCGATGTCCAGCCACAGCCAGCCGTCGCCCCGGTACTCGAAATCACTGACGATGTCGCGCTCGCGGTACTCGCGGTGGAAGTACGTGGTGCGGTCGGGCGCCGCGGCCGGCGCCGCGGCGACGTCAGACATGCGCAACGGCGCGCCGGGAAGCGCTCCTCCCCAGGCGAGATAGTAGACGTTGCTCTTGGCGTGGGTGTGACGGTAGTAGAGCGTGTCGGCGGCGGTCGCGTAATAATCGGCCCAGTCCTCCGCCCCCACGCCGTAGAACACGATGCGATCCCCCGCGTCGAAGGTGCCGTCCCCGCCGGACTCCACGCGGATCGCGACTTCCCGCATCGCCTGTCCCCGCAGCCAGGACGCCGTGGGATCGCTGAACTCGCGCGCCTGCACGCGCGCACCGCCCGTGAACGCGCGCAGCGCCGCGGGATCGATGCCTGCGAGGCTGACGCCGGCGGCCGAGAGATCGGCCCCGGTCACGGCGTACATGCCGCGCGCCGCGAGTGTCAGCTTCACCCAGTTCGGCGTGCGGGAGAACCAGGGGTCCGGGGACCCGCTGCGCGGTTCGATGGGAAAGACATCTGTGTTCTCCACGAGCGCCTTAAGGAGCGGATCCGCCGTGGCGGCATCGCGCACCTCGGCGGCGGGCGTGTAAGTCACCGTGACGTACGAGACCGGTATGGACGGGGGGACCGCGACGCGCACCCACACGGCGCGCGTGCCGCGGAACATGAACGGCTGGGAAACCTGCACCGTATCGTTGGCTGCGTCGGCGTGCAGGGCGAACGCGCTCGCCGGCGCGAAGCTCACCGAGTACGAGCCGGTGTGCGATACCGCCACGAAGAACGTATGGATAACGGGCTGATTGCCGGGGCCGCCGCCGGTCAGCTCCAGCACAACGCTCCCGTTGCTGTCGGAAACCGTACGGACCTGCCCGCCCGCATAGGCGGAGCCCGATCCCGTGAGGATGCCGAGCGCGAGAATGAACGCGGTGGTCTTGACTGAACGCATGATGCAACAGACGCGCGTGATTACGGCCACTGCTTCCGGCCGGCCGGTCGCACGCGTCGAGTGGCTGCGGTCTCCTCTACGCGTCCAGGGGTTCCGCCCGTTCGATGAGCATGATGGGTATCCCGTGTTCGTTCACCGGATACTTGATCCGGCAACGCATGCACACGAGATGGCGTCCCTTCTCGTCCAACACGACCTTGTCCTTGCACTTCGGACACGCCAGTATCTCCAGCAAC
>DASTOO010000111.1:0-4575 GCA_035762505.1 Candidatus Krumholzibacteriia bacterium | reverse complement strand
ATGCCCCACGAGTAGGAATCCCCGTGCAGACGGTCGACGACATCCACGTTTTGCACGAACGACAGGAGCGGGACGCGCGCCGGACCGAGAGCGAAGTCGGGGCCGTCGACGCGGATGCTGGCGCCGTAGTGCAGCCGCGCGGGGAACGGATCGAAGCCCCTGTCCTCGCAATCGATCTCCCCGCCGAAGTTCACGTAGGCGAACCCGAGTGCCGGTGTCACGGCCCAGCCGGACAGTTCGGTGGGAACGGCAACCGCGGTGCCGACGTCGCAGGCAATGCCGTCACCTTCTACGACGGAATACGGCGGTTGTACGAATGATGGCGGTGCGTACTCGGCCCAAACGCGCTTGAAAGCTGCGCCCAGCCGCAGATCAACTCGCTTGTCAACACGCGTCGCGACAGCGAGCGCGAGGGAAGCGTAGCGCTCCCAGCTTTCGAAAGGAATGATGTTGCCCATCGTGTCGTACGCGTAGGTGGTGCCATAGTCCAGCTCTCCAAACGTTGTGCTGACGCCCATGTCGACACTGTTGCTCAGCCGGAAGGAACCCCCAAGGGCCCAACGTTCTAACGGAAGCTCAAAGGTGGGAAAGGGGACGAGATCCCAGAACGCGTACTCCGCATAGACGCCGGTCGCACCTACGGCGTTGGCGGGATTGAACCAGATGTTGGCGGGATCGGAATTGTCCGCGGCGCCGGTGAAACCCATGGCGGTCGCGCGGGCGCTGATGGGATCCTGCAGTACCGGGGCGCCCGCAAACGCCTGTGCCCGAGCGGCGCCCGCCGTGGCAAGCGAAGCAATCGCGATGATCGCGAGGCAAGCGCAGAGTCGATGGCGTGACGAGAGCATTTCAGCGAGCGGCGGCCTGACGCCTCATTCTACTACGTCTCAACCCTGCTTGTCGCCTGCCGCCATCAGCATCTACAATGCTCCCGATTCCAGGGAGGTCCACATGTCGATGTCCGCGAAGGCGCGTCTGCTCGCGCTCATGATCCTGTGCGTCGCCGCAATCGCTTTCGGTTGCTCGAAGTCATCCGAGGACAAACAGGCGAATTCCGCCGCGCCGGCCCCGGCGGCCGATCCCCTGCCCTCGTGGAACGACGGCCCCGTCAAGACGGCGATCCTCGACTTCATCCGGCACACGTCGTCCCCGGGCGACCCGGAGTTCGTGCCCGAGCCGGAGCGGATCGCAGTCTTCGACAACGACGGCACGCTGTGGGCGGAGCAGCCCATGTACTTCCAGCTCGCGTTCGCGCTCGACCGCGTCGTGGCACTCGCCCCCTCCCATCCCGAGTGGCGCAACCGGGAGCCGTTCCGCTCGCTGCTGGCGGGCGACGTTCGGGGCGCGCTCGCCGGCGGCGACAGGGCCGTCGCCGAGATCATGATGGCGACGCACGCGGGCATGACCACCGACGAGTTCGAGAGCATCGTGAAGGACTGGGTCGCGATCGCGTCTCACCCCACGCTGAACCGCGCCTACACGCAGTGCCTGTATCAGCCCATGCTGGAGCTGCTCGCCCACCTGCGCGAGCGCGGCTACCAGACCTACATCGTCTCCGGCGGCGGCAGTGAGTTCATGCGGCCGTGGACGGAGCGCGCGTACGGCATTCCTCCGGAGCAGGTCATCGGCAGCCAGATCAAGACGAGGTTCGAGGTGCGGAAGGACGGCAAGCCGGTGCTGGTGCGGCTGCCCGACGTCGAGTTCATCGACGACCGGGAGGGAAAGGTGCTCGGCATCCACCGCGTCATCGGGCGCCGTCCCGTCATGGCGTTCGGGAACTCGGACGGCGACCTGCAGATGTTGCAGTGGACGGCATCGGGACCGGGGGCGCGCTTCGCCGCGATCATCCACCACACCGACGACGGCCGCGAGTGGGCCTACGACCGCCAGTCTCCGATCGGGAAGCTGGACAAGGCGCTCGACGAGGCCCGGGCCAAGCAGTGGATCGTCGTCGACATGAGGAGCGACTGGAACGCGGTGTTCCCGACGCTGCGCTGACGGGGGAAGACGGGCCGCGCTAGATGCTGCCCGTCCAGAGATCGCCGTCGGAATCGCCCAGGCACACGTGCCAGGCATCGGTGTCGCGAAGCCACTCCGCCGGAATGACCTTCTGCCAGCCCGCCACCACCCAGCTGTTGTGCTCGGCGCGCGGCAGGAATCCGAACGCGCGCAGCGCCGTGGCGGCCCACGGCTGCGTGGTGACCATCGATAGCGACTCCATGCCCGCCGACTCCGCGTCCAGAATGACGCGCGCGATCATCTGCCGGAAGCTCGCCGCGTCGTTCTTCGCCACGAGAAAGTCGGCGACGACGACACGCTTTTCCGCGGCGCCGGGCGGCGCGAGCCGCCAGACGAGAAACCCGGCCGGCTCCCCGCCGCGCAGCGCGAGCAGGCTGCGGTACGCGAGCCACGGATGATCGGAGTACTTCCAGTTCAGGTAGGCGGCGTCGCGCACGCGGGTGATTCCGTAACCGGACGCGAGTTTCTCCCAGACGCCGTCCAGCGCCGGATCGAAGCGCGGCAGCTCGCGCAGGGTGGCGCGCGCCGCCTCGCGACGCGCGCGGCGCATCGCGAGCAGGCGGGTCGCGGACAGCGCCGCGCGGCTGGCAATGCCCATGAGTTCCGTCATTCCCCTGCGCGCGACGAACGCGGCCGGATTGAGGACCAGGCTGTACGCCACGAGCGGGGTCGCCTCGTCGAAGCCGCAGGTGACGTGGATCTTGCGGCAGGGATCTGTCATCCACATGCCGCCCGGGAAGAAGTCGCCGAGCGCGCGCGCGTTGTCTACGATCACCCGGCCGAGTCCCCCGCCGCGGTACTCCGGGTCCACCAGCAGGTCGTGCGTGAAACGCGCCGCCACCCGCTTCCCGTCGATCCAGAAGTCCGCCGGCATGTAGCCCAGCGTCCCCGCCACCTTGTCGCCGTCCACGATGACGTGGCGCAGCGGGAAACGATCGTGGCCCGGCATGGTCGTGTGCATGGTCTCGATCACGCGGCGGCGCTTCGCGCACGCCTCCTCGCCCAGCACCTTCGCGATGAATCGAAAGAGCGCGTCGGCGTGCTGAGCGGGCTCGTACGGGACGACGGGCAGCGTCATGCTCATGCTCCGTTTGCGGTCTGCGCGCCGGTCACGCGTGCGCGCACGGCGCGCAGAAACGCAGGGAAGCCGCTCACGTGCGCCGAGAACTCCGCGGTCGTGACCTGGTTGTCGGTGAGGATGCAGCGTGGAATTTCGAAGGGATCGTCCGCGCGCAGGACGCGGCGTTTGATCGTCGTCACCGCGCAGCCGTAGCCCGCGGCGATCAAGCGCTCCCGGCTTTCCGCGTTGAAGTCGCCCGGCGAACCGTTGGGATAGCTGAACTGCACGCACGGCCGTCCCGTGGCCTGCTCGAGGAGGCGCCTGGACAGGGTGAGCTCCTGCGTCATCGCCTCCGGCGTGAAGCGCGTGACGATGCCATGGCTGCAGGTGTGCGACCCCACCTCGACGCCGAAGTCCGGGAGCCGCTTCAGTTCATCCGGCCCGATCGGCGCGTGGTCTCCCCAGGCGGCGAGAATCTCCTCCTCCGAAACGCGCAGGTCGCGCACCACCTGTTCGAGGAGCGCGAGCCGTTCTGCGTCCGCCAGCGTTTTGCACAGTGCGGCAAGCCGCGCGTCGGCGGCCCGTTTGTCGGCGTCGCTGCCGAGTGGCAGCTCGAACACGGCGGCGCCCGCCGATACGGTGATGCGCGGCACGGTCGTCGCCGCGAGCGCGCTCATCAGTCGATCCGGCCACAGCATGCGCCCGTGAAACACGAAGTCCGTGACGACGAACAGCGTCGCGGGCAGACCGAGCCGCTTCAGGACCGGGGCCGCCTGGGTGAGCACGTTGCGATAACCGTCGTCGAAGGTGAGCACCACCGCGTGCTCCGGAAGCTCCGCGCGCCCTCCCATCCAGTCCACCAGGCGGTCCAGCGGAAGCACCGTGTAGTGCCGGGCGACGTGTTCCATCAGCTGCTCGAAGAGCGGGAGGTGGAGGTGCTTCCCCTCGTGGTTGCAGAGATGGCCCGGCGTCTCCGCGGTCACGCCGTGAAAGGCGAGGACGATGGGCTGGCTCCGGTTGAGGTGGGCGAACAGGCGGTTGACACCGATCGCCTCGGAGATGGAAAAAATGGTACGCAAAACGAGAGTACTCCAGTGAAATCGCCGGATGGCGCAACGCGAGAGTATCGATCGTACCATGCGCCCGCGGCAGGTGACAACCCTTCGCCGGCGCCGCGCGGTCCGGGCGGGGCAAAAGAAAATGCTCCGTCCGGAGCCGGACGGAGCATTCACTCTCCCGCGTCATGCGGGGCCGCGTGTTACTCCGTCGCCACCGACGACGCCTCCCACGAAGCGATCTCCGCGACAAACGCCTGCGCGAGCGCCGCGAGATCCACGGGCGTCTCGTCCGGCGTCTTCAGCACCGCGGCGATACGCTCTCCGTTCGACGCGGCCTTCTCGTTGGTGGGATCCGCGGCGATCGCGGCCGCGTAGGCCTCCTCGGCCGCCTGCGGGTGCCCGGTGCGTTCGAGCGCCATCCCGAGGTTGTTGTGGAAC
>DASTOO010000110.1:0-8593 GCA_035762505.1 Candidatus Krumholzibacteriia bacterium | reverse complement strand
CGGCGCGACGGATGATCCGGCGCAGCACGTAGCCGCGGCCTTCGTTGGAGGGCATGATGCCCTCGGAAAGCGCGAAGGTGAGCGCACGCACGTGGTCGGCGGCCGCGTTGATCGCGAGCGCCGCCTTGCCCGCGTCCGCGGACGGCGGCAGCGCCGCCGCGATGGCGCGCCGGATCGGCAGGAACTCGTCGGTGTGGAAGTTGTCCTCCGCGCCCTGCAGGATGAACGCGAGGCGTTCGAGGCCCAGGCCGGTGTCGATGCCCGGGCGCGGGAGCGGGTCGTAGACGCCCGCCTCCGTATAGAAAAACTGCGGGAAGACGAGGTTCCAGTACTCGATGTAGCGGTCGCTGTCGTCCTGGCCGGGGCCGCCGTCCGGCCCGTCGCGGCCGGTGTCGATGTGCAGCTCCGACGAGGGACCGCACACGCCGGTGTCGCCCACCGGTCCCCAGAAGTTGTCCTTCTTCCCCAGGCGCTTGATGCGCTCCTTCGGGAAGCCGATGTGCTGTGCCCACAGGTCGTGCGCCTCGTCGTCGTCCTGGTAGATCGTGACCCAGATGCGCGCGGGGTCGAGCTTCCACACGTCGATGGACAGCTCCCACGCCCACTCGATCGCTTCCTTCTTGAAGTAGTCGCCGAAGGAAAAGTTGCCCAGCATCTCGAAGAACGTGTGGTGCCGGAGCGTGCGGCCGACGTTCTCGAGGTCGCTCTGCTTGCCGCCCGCGCGCAGGCACTTCTGCACGCTGGCCGCGCGCGCGTAGGGTGCGCTCTCCGGCCGGCTGTAGTACGCCTTGAACGGCACCATGCCCGCCGCGGTGAACAGGAGGGTCGGGTCCTCGGGCAAGAGCGGCGCGCTCGCAACGATGGTGTGACCGCGCGCCTCGAAGTAGGAGAGGTAGTCCTGCACCAGGCGGTTGACCGCGTAACGATTCTGCGTGTCCTTGCTCATACGTCCCGTTCGATCATGCTGCGGCGTCTTCCCGCATCATTCAGGCATCGTCCGGCGCGGTCCACTCCGGGTCGCTCGCGCCGCGTTCCATGCGGCGCGCCAGCTCGGCCGCGATGCGGTTGACCACGCTGTAGTCGAAGCCCTTCCTCGTCAGCATGGACGCGACGCGGCGCACCGCCTTCTCGTCCACGGGGCCGTCTCGCACCGCGCGTTCGGCGAGCGCGCGCGCGAGGCGCTGCTGCTCGTCGGTGTCGAACGTCGCCAGCGCGCCGTCCAGGTCGGCGCGGCCCACGCCGAGCTTCTGGAGATCCGCGCGCAGGCGGTGCGGCCCCAGGCGCCGCACGTCTTTCTTCACCGACACGAACTCGCGCGCGAAGCGCGCGTCGTCCACCAGACCCGTCTCCTCCAGCTCGGACAGAATCCCGCGGCGCACGGGATCGTCCACCCCGATCGCGCGCAGCGCGTCGTCGATCTCGCGCCGCGAGCGGCCGCGGATGGCGAGCATGCGCATGGCCTTGTCGCGTCCGCGCAGGTATAGATCGATCCGCGCGAGGCGTTCGACGTCCTCGTCGGACAGTTCGGCGCCCACCACCAGCGGCGCCGCCGCTTCTTCTGGGATGGCAAAAAACCGCCCCCCGGAAAGCCGGATCAACACCCGGTCCCGGGGGCGCGGTTTCCGCTCGACGATGTGCTCGGACATCTACTGGCGCGCGCGCGACGCCCCGGGCTTGCGGCCGCGCGGATTCGGCGACAGCGCGTCGCCCTCCGCTTCGCCCGAAACCTCCGCCGCTCCCGGCGCGACGGCTTCGGCCCCGGCGCTGGCGGCACCCGCGCCCGGCGTCGGTGTCGCGTCCACGCCGAAATGGCCCCGGATCTTCGCGGCGATCTCCGACGCCATCTCCGGGTGCTCGCGCAGGAAACGCCGCGCCTGCTCCTTGCCCTGGCCGAGACGCTCCTCGCCGTACGCGAACCACGTCCCGCTCTTCTTCACGATGTCGACCGCCGCTCCGATATCGATCACGTCACCTTCGAAGCTGATGCCCTCTCCATAGATGATGTCGAACTCGCACGTCTTGAACGGTGCCGCCACCTTGTTCTTCACGACCTTGACCTTGGTCCGGCTCCCGGTGACCAGATCGCCCTCCTTGATGGCGGCGATGCGGCGGATGTCCATGCGCACGCTGGAGTAGAACTTCAGCGCGTTGCCGCCCGACGTCGTCTCCGGACTCCCAAACATGACGCCGATCTTCATCCGGATCTGGTTGGTGAAGACGAGGCAGGTCTTGGTCTTGCTGACCGTGCCGGTGAGCTTGCGCAGCGCCTGCGACATGAGCCGCGCCTGCAGGCCCACGTGCTGGTCGCCCATCTCGCCGTTGATCTCGGCCTGCGGCACGAGGGCCGCGACGGAATCGACCACGATCACGTCCAGGGCGCTGCTGCGGATGAGCACTTCGGCGATTTCCAGCGCCTGCTCGCCCGTGTCGGGCTGGGAGATGAGCAGGTTGTCCACGTCGACGCCGATCTTCTTGGCGTAGCCGACGTCGAACGCGTGCTCCGCGTCGATGAAGGCCGCGAGCCCGCCGCGTTTCTGCGCGTTGGCGATGATCGAACTGGTGAGCGTCGTCTTGCCCGAGCCCTCCGGCCCGAACACCTCGACGATGCGCCCGCGCGGAACGCCGCCGACGCCGAGCGCGATGTCGAGCGCGAGGCTGCCGGTGGGGATGATCTCGACGGGAACGATGGCCGCACCCTCCCCCAGGCGCATGATGGATCCCTGGCCGAACTGCTTCTCGATCTGCTGCACGGCCAGGTCGATGGCCTTGTTCTTCTCTTCCGTCTTCCCCGCTGTCATGGGTTTCATTGACATTACGTCCCCCTCCGAGACTGAAACATACGGCCGGCCCTTGCCCATCTGCACCACCGCCCCCGCGTCCGGCCGCTCACGGGGCGCCTCTGTCATCTGCATGAACGTGCGGCCGAATACTAGCACCCGCCCCTGGAGAAGGCAAACTCTTTGACCGTCGCGTAACGGGCGCCGGTACGCTGCAAACGGCTCTCCATCAGCGCGAATCCGTCCACGCGGGTGACGGCGTCCGTCAACGGCGGAACCAGGGCGAGCCGGCGCGTGATGTCGCCGGGGAGCCGGTCCTTCACGCGTGCCACGGTGGCGTGGGCGTGGAAGGGGCGCGTCTCGCGCGCGAGACCGATGGCGTCGAACAGCGCGGCGTCGACGTCGGCCGCGAGCGCCGTGCACGGCACAACACCGTTCGCGGCGTCGAAGAAAAGCACGCGCGGCGCGCGCAGGTTCGGAAAGGCGCCGAACGCGCCGAGGGTCAAATCGAACGCGGCATGCCGGGGCGCCACCCCCTGCAGCGCCGCGATGACGCGCTCGAGCCGCGCGGGCGGCGTTTCGCCGAGGAACTTGATGGTGATGTGCCACGTGGCCGCTTCGGCCCAGCGCCAGGGAGGATCGGTGACGGGAAAGTCGTCGAGCGCGGACCCGATGCCTCTCCGTACCGCGTCGCTCAAAAGAATCGCGACGAAGAGGCGCACGGTCACCCCCGTCGGCGCAGCTGGTCGTAGAGGAGCCAGATCGCGGTGTGGGCCGCGCGCGTGCGGATCGTGGCGCGGTCGCCCGGGAAGATGATCCGCTTGACCTGAACGCCCCCGTCCCACGCCACGCCGATGAACGTGAGGCCGACCGGCTTGTGCGCTGTCCCGCCCGCCGGACCCGCGATGCCGGTGGTGGCGATGCCGTACGTCGCCTTCGCGCGGCGGCGGACGCCGTGCGCCATCTCGGTGCACGTCTCCTCGCTCACCGCGCCGAACCCGTCGATCGTCTCGGCGCGCACGCCGATCAGGTCCGCCTTGCTCGCGTTCGAGTACGTCACCGCGCCGGCGAGGAAGTATGCGCTCGCGCCGGGATGGTCCGTGAAGAGGCGCGCGATGCTCCCACCGGTGAGCGATTCGGCGGTCGCGACCGTTTCGCCGCGCGCCGCGAGCATGTCGCCCGTGACCTTCGCGATGGGGCGCTCGCCGCGCTCGTAGTACTTGTTGCCCAGAATCTCGACGAGGCGCGCGTCGATACGCCCGCACTCGGCGTCGAGGAGGGCGGGGTCTGCGCCGGTGCGCTGCGTCAGCACGACGTCCACGCCGCCGAGCGACGGGAGCCACGACACTGCGTACCCCTCGAGACGCGTGGTGTCCGGCGCGAGCAGCTCGAACAGCTGCGACTCGGCGATGCCGTTGGTGCGAAACTGTTCCACGCGAACCGGCGGCCGCGCGAAGATCGCATCCAGCGCGGGCACCACGTGCGCCGTCACCATGGGCTGCAGTTCCATGGGCGGGCCCGGCAGCACGAAGATCGCGGCCCCGGATGCGTCCACGCGGAACCCCGCGGCGGTCCCCATAGCGTTGGGGATGACGACCGCGCCGCGCGGGAAGTACGCCTGGCGGCGGTTGGCCTCGGTGGCGGCGCGCCCGCGCGCCTCCATGAAGCGCGAGATCGTGTTCCACTCCTCGTCACTGAATTCCAGCGGGAGCCCCACGGCCGCGGCGACGCCCTCGCGCGTCACGTCGTCGTCGGTGGGGCCGAGGCCGCCCGTGAGGACCAGGACGCGCGCGTGCGCCAGGCGTTCGGCCGCCGCGGCGGCGATGCCGGCCGGGTCGTCGCCGGTCACGTGTACGCGGCGCACCCGGGCGCCGGTGCGCCGGACGGCGCGCGCGATGAACGCGAGGTGCCCGTCGCTGCGGTCGCCGCGCAGCAATTCGTCGCCGACGAGGATCAGTTCAACATCGTTGCGCATGTCGATCTCCGGTTACCGTGCTACGGCAGGAAACGCCCCAGCCCCGGTGTCAACGAGGACACCGCCACCAGCACCACGCGCGTGTACAGCCCCGCCAGCGCGTCATCGGCCACCACACCCCGGCCGCCGGGGAGGGACTGCAGGCGGTCGATCGGAAACGGCTTCCACACGTCGAACACGCGGAAGAGAAGGAACGCCGCCGCCACGCCGGGAAGCGTCGGCGCCGCGCCCACCAGGGCGATCTGGATCCCGACCACCTCGTCGATCACGACGCAGCGCGGGTCCTTGCCATAGCGGGTCTCCATGGCCGTCGCGGACGGGACCGACAGCGCCGCCGTCACGGCCAGCGCCGCCCAGTGCGCCAGCCCGTGACCGCCCGGAACCAGCCAGTACAACGCGAGGAACACGGCCGTCGCGAACGTGGCCGGGGCGAACGGAAAGAAACCCGTGTACAGAAACGAGGCAAACAGGACGTTCACATGCCGCATGCGCCCACGATACCGTTCCGGACAGTTGCGTGTATAGCCCCTTCCGTGGCAGACTGTCGGGGCGGAGCCCGATTCAACGGCGACGCGAACGGCCGCGCCATCTCTTTCCATCCAGAAAGGTCCAGACATGTTGCAGAAGCGTTCTTGGGCCGAGCCCTGGAAGGTGAAGATGGTCGAGCACCTGCGCATGACGTCGCGCGAAGAGCGCGAGCGCGTCATCGCGGAGGCCGGCTTCAACACCTTC
Source organism: Candidatus Krumholzibacteriia bacterium (assembly GCA_035762505.1). GTDB lineage: Bacteria > Krumholzibacteriota > Krumholzibacteriia > WVZY01 > JAKEHA01 > JAKEHA01. Next base: position 3,109 of record DASTOO010000110.1, on the reverse strand, counting down.
CTGCTCCCCAGCCAGTACGTCTACATCGACCTCCTCACCGACTCCGGCACGTCGGCGATGAGCGACACGCAGTGGGCCGGGCTCATGAAGGGCGACGAGGCCTACGCCGGCTCGATGAACTACTACCACCTCGAGGCGGCGGTCCGGAAGTTCTACGGCTACAAGCACCTCATTCCCACGCACCAGGGGCGCGGTGCCGAGCACATCCTCTCCCAGCTCTGCATCCGCCCGGGCCAGGTGGTGCCGGGCAACATGTACTTCACCACCACCAAGGTGCACCAGGAGCTGGCGGGCGGGAAGTTCGTGGACGTGATCATCGACGAGGCCCACGACCCCGACAGCGAGCACCCGTTCAAGGGCAGCGTCGATCTCGACAAGCTCGCGCAGCTGATCGAGCGCGCGGGCGCGAAGAACATCGCCTACCTCTCGCTCGAGACCAACGTGAACATGGCCGGCGGCCAGCCGTGCAGCATGGCCAACATCAAGGAGACCTGCGCGCTGTGCCACCGCCACGGCATCCGCGTGTTCCTGGACGCCACCCGCGCGGTGGAGAACGCCTACTTCATCAAGATGCGCGAGCCCGCGTACGCGGACCGCTCCCTCGCGGAGATCCTGCGCGAGATCTGCGACCAGACCGACGGCTGCACCATGTCGGCCAAGAAGGACTGCCTGGTCAACATCGGCGGGTTTCTCGCCGTGAACGACGACGAGCTCGCCGAGCAGGCGCGTAACATGGTCGTGATCTACGAAGGCCTGCACACCTACGGCGGCCTCGCCGGCCGCGACATGGAGGCGATGGCGATCGGCATCGAGGAGTCGGCACAGCTCGACCACATGCACGCGCGCGTCGGCCAGGTGGAGTACCTGGGGGAGAAGCTCATCGCGGCCGGCATTCCCATCGTCCGCCCGGTCGGCGGTCACGGCATATTCCTCAACGCCGCGCGCATGCTGCCGCACATCCCGCGCGAGGAGTTTCCGTCGCAGGCGCTGGCCGCGGCGCTGTACGTGGATTCGGGGGTGCGCGCCATGGAGCGCGGCGCGGTGTCGGCGGGCCGGGACCACGAGACCGGGAAGAACCTCTTCCCCTCGCTCGAGCTGGTGCGGCTCACGATCCCGCGGCGCGTGTACACGCAGGCGCACATGGACGTCACCGCGGAATCGGTGATCGCGCTGCAGGAGAACGGCGACAAGGTGGTCGGGCTGCGCTTCACGCACGAGCCCAGGCACCTCCGCTTCTTCCAGGCGCGCTTCGAGCCGGTCCGCGGCACGAAGGTCTTCGCGGGCTGAAGCGACCCATGAAGACCATCATCGAGCCCTTCCGCATCAAGGTCGTCGAACCGATCCGGATGACGACGCGCGAAGAGCGCGAGCGCGTGCTGCGCGCCGCGGACTTCAACCTCTTCCGCATCCACGCGGACGACGTCCTCATCGACCTTCTCACCGACAGCGGCACGGGCGCCATGAGCAGCCTGCAGTGGTCGGGCGTCATGCGCGGTGACGAGTCCTACGCGGGCGCCAAGAGCTGGTACGCGCTGGAGGAGTCGGTGCGGGCGTTGACCGGCTTCGAGCACATCCTCCCCACCCACCAGGGCCGCGCCAGCGAGCGCATCCTCTTCGAACTGCTGGGAGGGCGGGGCCGGGTGGTGCCGAACAACAGCCATTTCGACACGACGCGCGCCAACATCGAGCATTCCGGCGCGCGCGCGGTCGACCTGCTCATCGCGGAGGGCAAGGATCCGCGCGCGCGGCACCCGTTCAAGGGCAACATGGACGTGGCCGCGCTGGAACGGCTCGTCGCCGAAGTCGGCGCCGAGCACATCCCGCTCGTCATGCTCACCGTCACCAACAACTCGGGCGGCGGCCAGCCGGTGAGCCTCGCGAACATCCGCGCGGTGCGCGCGGTGTGCGACCGCCACGGCATTCCGCTGTTCCTCGACGCGTGCCGCTTCGCCGAGAACGCCTGGTTCATCAAGAAGCGAGAGCCGAGCCAGGGCGAACGTGCGGTGGCGGACATCGTGCGCGAGATGTTCGGCCTGTGCGACGGCGCCACCATCAGCGCCAAGAAGGACGGCCTCGTCAACATCGGCGGGCTTTTGCTCCTGCGCGATCGCGCGCTGATGCAGCGCGCCGACGAGCTGTTGATCCTCACCGAAGGGTTTCTCACCTACGGCGGGCTCGCGGGCCGCGACCTGGAGGCGATGGCGCAGGGCTTCCGCGAGGTGGTGGACGAGGACTACCTGCACTACCGCATCCGCAGCACCGAGTATCTCGGCGAGCGCCTGCTGCGCGCGGGCATCCAGATCGTGGAGCCGCCCGGCGGGCACGCGGTCTACATCGATGCGGCCGCGTTCGCGCCGCACATCCCGCCGGAGCGGTTCCCGGGACAGGCGCTGGCGGTGGCGATGTACCGCGAGGCGGGTATCCGCGCGTGTGAAATCGGCAGCGTCATGTTCGGCAGGGCGGGACGCCCCACCATGGAGTTGGTGCGCCTCGCGATTCCGCGCCGCGTCTACACGCAGAGCCACATCGACTACGTAATCGAAGCGCTCGAGGCGGTGTTCGCGCAACGCGCGTCGCTCGGCGGGTTCGAGATCATCGAGGAGCCTCCGTCGCTGCGTCACTTTACCGCGCGATTCAGAGAGGTCTGAGACCGTGGTTGGCCGCCGTGCCGTGCTCCCCGCACTGCAAGCGCCGCTGCGCACCCTCGCCTTCACCACCTTCGCGATGGTCGCCTTCGCGTCCAACTCGATCCTGTGCCGGCTGGCGCTCGGCGGCGGCAGCATCGACCCCGCCACCTTCACCTCGCTCCGCATCGCCTCCGGCGCGGTGACGCTCTTCGCCCTCGCGGCACTGACGCGGCGCGGGGCGCGCGATGCCCCGGGCGGGTGGCGTTCCGGGTTCTACCTCGTGCTGTATGCGGTCGCGTTCTCGTTCGCGTACCTGTCGCTGTCCGCCGGGACCGGCGCGCTCATCCTGTTCGGCTGCGTGCAGGCGACGATGATCGTGGGCGCACTCCGTTCCGGCGAGCGGCCCGGGCCGCTCGAATGGGCCGGTATCGCCATCGCGCTCGGCGGCCTCGTCTTCCTCACCGCACCCGGGCTCACCGCGC
>DASTOO010000109.1:0-9242 GCA_035762505.1 Candidatus Krumholzibacteriia bacterium | reverse complement strand
GATCACTTCGCGCGGGAGCACCGTCGGCGATCCCTCCGAAGAGAGGAACGTGTTCACCCCGATCACGGGCAGCTTGCCTGAGTGCTTGAGCGTTTCGTAGTAGAGGGACTCTTCCTGGATCTTGCCGCGCTGGTACATCGTCTCCATGGCGCCGAGAACGCCTCCGCGCTCGGTGATGCGGTCGAACTCCACCAGCACCGCCTCCTCCACCAGTTCGGTCAGCTCCTCGATGATGAACGAGCCCTGGAGCGGATTCTCGTTCTTCGCGAGCCCCAGCTCCTTGTTGATGATGAGCTGGATCGCCATGGCGCGGCGCACCGATTCCTCCGTGGGGGTGGTGATGGCCTCGTCGTAGGCGTTGGTGTGGAGCGAGTTGCAGTTGTCGTAGATGGCGTACAGCGCCTGCAGCGTCGTGCGGATGTCGTTGAAGGCGATCTCCTGCGCGTGCAGCGAGCGGCCCGACGTCTGGATGTGGTACTTCAACATCTGCGAGCGCTCGTCGGCGCCATACTTGAGCTTCATGGCTTTCGCCCAGATGCGGCGCGCCACGCGGCCGATGACGGCATACTCCGGGTCGACGCCGTTCGAGAAGAAGAACGAGAGATTGGGGCCGAAGGCGTTGATGTCCATCCCGCGCGACAGGTAGTACTCCACGTAGGTGAACCCGTTCGCCAGCGTGAAGGCGAGCTGCGAGATCGGGTTCGCGCCCGCCTCCGCGATGTGGTAGCCCGAGATCGACACCGAGTAGAAGTTCCGCACGCCGTTGCGGATGAAGCAGTCCTGCACGTCGCCCATGAGTCGGAGCGCGAACTCGGTGGAGAAGATGCAGGTGTTCTGCGCCTGATCCTCTTTCAGAATGTCGGCCTGCACGGTTCCGCGCACGGAACGCAGCGTGTCGGCCTTGATGCGGTCGTAGACGTCACGCGGCAGCACCTCGTCGCCGGTGACGCCGAGCAGCATCAACCCGAGGCCGTCGTTGCCCTGCGGGAGATCGCCGTGGTAGCTCGGGCGCAACGCTTCGCGCCCCCGAAACATCGCGTCGATCCTGGCCCGCACCTCGTCCTCGAGGCCGTTCTTCCGGATGTAGACCTCGCACTGCTGGTCGACGGCGGCGTTGAGGAAGTATGCGAGAATCATGGGCGCGGGGCCGTTGATGGTCATGGAGACCGACGTCCTGGGGTCGACGAGGTCGAATCCCGAGTAGAGCTTCTTGGCGTCGTCGAGGCAGCACACCGACACGCCCGAGTTGCCGATCTTGCCGTAGACATCCGGGCGCGTGTCGGGGTCGCGGCCGTAGAGCGTCACGGAATCGAACGCGGTGGACAGGCGCCGCGCGGGCATCTGGTAGCTCACGTAGTGGAAGCGGCGGTTGGTGCGCTCCGGAGCGCCCTCGCCGGCGAACATGCGCGTCGGGTCCTCTTCGGTGCGCTTGAACGGATAGATCCCGGCCGCGTACGGAAATTCGCCCGGAACGTTCTCCAAAAGATTCCAGCGCAGCACGTCGCCCCACGCCTCATAGCGCGGCAGCGAGATCTTGGGCAACTGCGTGTGCGAGAGGCTCTCGGAATGCGTCTCCACCGAGACGTCGCGGCCGCGGACCTGGTAGGTGTACACTGGCGCGCGATAGCGCGCCTGCTTCGCTTCCCATCCCTGCACAATGTCGCCGCACTCGGGCGCAAGCCCGCGCGCGATCTCGGTGTATGTGTGCTCGAGGTCCTTCGCGATGCGGTCCCGGTCGGCGGCGCTGCCGGCCTTGACGGTGTCGATCGCGATGCGCAGCGCGTAGAGTTTCTGCGCCACCGCGCTCTGCTCGATCGCCCAGGCGTCGTAGCGCCTGCAGGTTTCTGCGATCTCAGAAAGATAGCGCGTCCGGCCGGGCGGTATGATGTAGACCTTCTCGGACTCCGCGCCGGTGCGCTCGTACGATGACTTCCACTGCGCCGCGGGCAGCTTGCACTTCCCGACCAGCGTGTCGATCATCGCGCGGTACAGATGGTTGGTGCCGGGATCGTTGAACTGTGACGCAATGGTGCCGAACACGGGCACGTCGTCGTCCTCCATGTCCCACAGCTGGTGCGCACGCTTGTACTGCTTGCGAACGTCGCGCAGCGCGTCCAGCGCGCCGCGCTTGTCGAACTTGTTCAGCGCGATGAGATCGGCGAAGTCGATCATATCGATCTTTTCGAGCTGCGACGCGGCCCCGTAGTCCGGCGTCATCACGTACATGCTCAGATTGGAGTGATCGACGATCTCCGTGTCCGACTGCCCGATGCCCGACGTCTCCAGGATCACGAGGTCGAAACCGGCCGCCTTGAGGATGTCGATGGCGTCCTTCACGTGCGCCGAGAGCGCCAGGTTCGCCTGGCGCGTGGCGAGCGAGCGGACGTACACCCGCTTGTTGCGGATGGAATTCATGCGGATGCGGTCGCCGAGGAGCGCGCCGCCGGTCTTTCGCTTGGACGGGTCCACGCACACGACGCCCACCGTCTTGTCCGGGAAATCGAGGAGGAAGCGGCGGACGAGTTCGTCGACCAGCGAGGACTTCCCCGCCCCGCCGGTGCCGGTAATGCCGAGCACGGGGGTCGCCGAGGCCTTCGCCTTCGCGCGCAGCGCGGCGAGGTTCTGCGCCGACCCTGCGGGATCGTTCTCCGCGGCGGAGATCACGCGCGCGATCGCGACGAAGTCGCGCTTCAACACGCCGTCCACGACCCCGTTCAGGCTGACGCCGGTCGCGAAATCGCTCTTCGCGACCAGGTCGTTGATCATCCCCTGCAGACCCATCGCGCGCCCGTCGTCGGGCGAATAGATGCGCGCGATGCCGTAGCCGTGGAGCTCCTCGATCTCGTGGGGCAGGAACACGCCGCCCCCGCCCGCGAAGATGCGGATGTGCCCGGCGCCGCGCTGGTCGAGGAGGTCTTTCATGAAGCGGAGGTACTCCATGTGTCCGCCCTGGTAGGACGTCATGGCGATAGCCTGCGCGTCTTCCTGGATGGCGGTCTCGACGACCTCCTGCGCGCCCCGGTCGTGCCCGAGGTGGATTACCTCGCAGCCCGTCGACTGGATGATGCGGCGCATGATGTTGATCGCCGCGTCGTGCCCGTCGAAGAGCGACGCCGCGGTGACGATCCGCACCTTGTGCTTCGGCTTGTAGGGTTCGATGGTCTTCATGGGCGTGGCCCGCGGCGGAGGCGCTCCTTCCCGCAGTCTAACGAATCAGTTGCGACATCCGCAAGCGGGACCATGGCCGCCTCGGGGGCGGTTGACTGGCGTCGCCGCCGCGTGCAGACTCTCTCCGGGACCGTGTGGCACGCTGGAAGACTAGAAAATGAAGCATGAACGAGTGACGGAACCTCCGCTCCACGAAGCCGATCTCCGCTTCTTCTGGGCGACCCCCTCCCGTTGGAAGGACGTCGAGTTGCTCTTCGGCGAGCGCGGCGCGTGCGGCGGGTGCTGGTGCATGACATGGCGGCTCGAGCGCGGCGCGTATGAGAAGGGCAAGACCGGCGGCAACCGCCGCACTCTGAAGAAGCTCGTCGAAAGCTCCCGCCGCCCCGGCGTCATCGTCTACCACGGACGCGAGCCGGTGGCGTGGTGCGCGGTGGCACCGCGCGAGGAATACTCATTCCTCGCCCGCTCGCGCGTGCTCGCGCCGGTCGACGACGCACGCGTGTGGTCGATCACGTGCCTCTTCGTCGCGAGACCATGGCGCCGCCGCGGGGTATCCGCGCTCCTGCTGCGCGCGGCCGCGAGGATGGCCGTGGCGCGCGGCGCGTGCATCGTGGAGGGTTATCCGCAGCAGCCGGCCGCGGAGAATTCGCCCGACCCCTTCGTGTGGACGGGGCTCCCCTCCGCGTTCCGCAAGGCCGGCTTCCGCGAGGTCCTGCGCCGCTCGCGGGCCCGCCCCATCATGCGCTACACGCCCTGACCGGATCGGCTGGACGCCCCGCGCGGAGGCGGGTATCGTAGCAGCCCATGACGTTGCCGCGCGCACGCCTCCGGATTCCGCCCGTCGTTCCGCTCCTCGCGTTCTGCGCGGCGACGGTGTGCCTCATCCCGGTGGAGAACTTCGCCGTCGGACTCGCCGTCTGGGTGGGCGCCGCCGTCCTGACCGCGCTGCAGCCCGACGCGCGTGTGCGCCGCAACCTCGGCGTCCTGCTCGCGTGCATCCTCGTGCTCGCGTTCGCGCCCATCCACACGGACCTGAGTACGCCCCACTTCTTCACGCTGGGGGGCGCGTTCCTCGCCGTCGTGCTGGGGCCGGCGCTGTTCATGCGCTGGAGGGCGCGGGGGGAGGTCCGCTGGCGTCTGTGGCCGGTGGGATTCTCATGGCGCGACCTGATCTACACGCTGATCTCCATTCCGCTCGCGTGGGGTGTGATCGAGGGCTACTTCTTCTACCTCAATCCGGAGCTGCCCGCGCACTGGCCGCTCCCCGTCGAGTTCAGCGTGGATGCCGTGAAGCGCCTCGCCATCGGCATCAACTGCGTCGGCATCTGGGACGAGCTGTTCTTCGTCAACACCGTGTACGCGATGCTGCGCGGCGTCTTCCCCGCGCGCATCGCCAACCCCGCGCAGGCGGTGGTCTACACGTCGGTGCTGTACGACATGGCATTCACCGGCCACGGCGTGTGGATCGTGTACCTCTTCGCGTTGACCCAGGGTGTGATGTACGAGAAGTCGCGCGTGCTGCTGTACGTGCTGATCGTGCACCTGATCGTGGACTTGTTCCTGGTGATGGCGATCCTGCAGTACCACTACCCGACGCACTCGCTGCCGCTGTTCTTCTGACGGGCGTTCCGTAACGCCTCTATGAGGAGGCGGAGCGGATTCGCGCCCCGATCCGGCCCACGCCGAGCCAGACGCGGCGGGCCGCCGCGACGAGCGGGCCGGTGTGCGTGTAGACGGCGTAGGTGAACGGGCGCGCGCCGAAGGACTGCTTGAAGCGTACGCTGCCCAGACGGTCGTTGGGGCTCGCGCCGAGATTCAGCTCGCGGGAACCGCGCCCCGCCTCGTCGCGGATGGCGTGATCGAGCATGAGGTTGGTGGCACGCAGCGGCGCCATGCGATCGTCGTACACCCACATCCAGTCGTACGACCGATCCCGGTGGCGCAGGACGAGATTGCCGGCCACGACGCGGTCCTGGTGGAAGGCCAGGTAGAAGGTCGCGGCGCCGGCGGAGACGAGGCGCGCGTACACGGACTCGAAGAAGGCCATCGGCAGGGGGCGCGCGCCGTGGCGCTTCACCGTCTGCAGGTGCAGGCGATAGAAGTCGCGCGTCACCGCGTGCTGCGACACCGCCGCCACCCGCACGCCGTGGTCGACGGCCTGGCGGATGTTGCGGCGGTTGGCGTCGGTGTAGTTGCGCGCCGCCGCGTCGTAACCGCCCCCCAGGTCCACGATGTGCGTCGCCACCGGACGGAGCGCGCCGTTGCGAGACGCCACGACGGCGCCGAAGTCCGCGACTCGCACCGACGGGCTGTCGAGCCGCTCGATGATCCCCTCGAACGACACCGGTCCGTTGGACCGCGCCGTCACGGGCCCCCCGTACGTGTCGAACGGCAGCGAGTAGGCGCGCCGCAGAGCGCCGGCGCCCTTGCATACGAACGGCACCATCGTCTCGGCGTCCACCTCGACGAAGGCGAGCTCCGCGCCGAGGTCCTCCCACACGCGCAGCCATGCCGGCGTGTGGTACACGGAACCTTCCGCGAAGTGCTCGAGGATCTCCGCGTAACGCGCGCGCGCCAGGTTACTGTCGGTCAGCAGACGCACAGAACCACCGGGGGGGGTTGAAGGTTTCGCGAACGTGCCCGGCGACGAGGCCGGAAGCGGTAGCAGAATGGGTCGGAACGGCTCCTCGGGAACGTTGTCCCTGCGGGTGATGCCGCGTATAGTAACGAGCGGCGCTGCTAGAAGCATGCGCCACGGGAGCGCCGTTGTCAACCCTCACGGCGCACGAACGCCACGCCGATGGATCGCCGTCAACCCGAGCCGATGACGCCTGCAGCCTGCACGCTTCGCAGCCTCCGCACCCGCGGCCTGGTCGCGACCATGCGCGCGGCGCAGCGCCGCCTCGTGATATGGGGAAGCCGGCTGCGTGACCGGCGCTTCGATCGACGCCACGGAACCGAGACGCGCATCGTCGTGGAGAACGAGGCGCTCGGCGACGTGACCAGCCCGAACCTCGCCCGTGGAATCCGCTACGAGCCAACGCGCGCGCTGCCCCTGGAACGGCTGCTGCGGGCCGCCGCCATCCCGGCGCGGGGAACGTTCGTCGACATGGGATGCGGCAAGGGACGCGTGCTGATGCTCGCCGCGATGCACGGCTTCGAGCGCGTGACGGGCGTCGACTACTCGCCGTCCCTGTGCGCCGCGGCGAGGCGCAACCTCGACGCGCTGCGCGCGGCGGAAGGGCTCCGCTTCGACGCGACGATCCACGCCATGGACGCCGTCGACTACGCGTTCCAGCCCGGCGACACCGTGGTGTTCCTCTACAACCCCTTCGACGACGCCGTGCTCCGGCGCGTGCTGGAGAATCTGCGCACGTCGCTCGCCGCGCATCCGCGCACATTCCGTGTCATCTATCACAAGCCGGTGTGGCGGTCGGTGATCGGGGAGTCGGGGCTGTTCGAAGAAGCGGAAGACCACTCATTCGGCGGGTGCGAGTTCGCCGTGTACCGGACCCGGTGACGCCTACGGCGCCGCGACGGCGACGCCGCTCACCGTCACGGCCTGTGTCTCGCCCAGCTTGAGGAAGAGGAACTTTGGCCGGCTGATCGCGTGGTCGGCGAGTGTCACCGGGAAGGACGTCTCGAAGACGAGCGTGCGCGCGTCGCGCGCGGTGACGTGAACGGTGACGCGCATGCGCTTCGCGACGCCGTGCAGCGTGAAGGTCCCTTCGACGTCGAACACCACGGTGGCGCCGGGGACGAGCGCGGCGCCGGACGGCCCGCGCACCGACGCGCCCTCGAACACCGCCGAGGGGTACTTGTCGGTCTCCAGGTGGTTCTCGCGCATGTGCTGGTTGCGCTTCCCGATGCCGGTATCGAGGCTCGCGAGGTCGACGACGATGCGAACGGCGACGCTGTCCCCCACCGACGCCGGATCCACCACGATGCTCCCGCTCATGCGATCGGTCTTTCCGTCGAACGTCTCGGTGGCCGCCTTCGAGGTGAAGACCACCTTGTTGGGCGCGCCCGCCTTCACCACGAATTCCGCGGCGGAAACCGGTCGCGCGAAGGCGAGGGTGACGATCAGGACCTGGACGATGCGCATGGTGTTGTCCTTCATCAGTAGAGCAGATGAATCTGCAGGACGGTCTCCCACGAGTCGCTGCCCGACAGCAAGGCGCCATTATCGTAGGAAGTGACGCGGTACAGTGCCTGCACCGCCAGGAACGGACGCGGCAGCGCCGATGCGCCCCCGCCCCACCGTGACTTCGCACCCGTCCTGGAATTCCAGTCGGGATCGTAGAAATCGTACGTTGCCAGGAACTCGAGGCCCTGCCGCGCGCGAAACGAAAGCTCGTGGGAGGTGACGAGCCCCGTCGTGTGTCCCGAGTCATCCGGATCCTCGCGGAAGTAATCCAGCTCGGCGACCCACGCGAGCCTCCGCCACGTGAGATACCCGAACGTTCCCGCCTCGCCGAAGGTCTCCGTGTCGCCGTCGCGCCAGTAGCCGGCAAGTCCCGCGGCCCAGCCGATCCCGCCGATATTCCCGCGGTAAGCCCCTGAAAACACCGCGGCCAGATTGTCATCATTGTCGGCCGTGGACCCGCGGTTTCCGTTCACCACGGCGAACTGGATGTCGGAGCGGCCCGGCGAGAGGCCGAACTCGACGCCGACGTCGCTGTTGGCGGGCGGAAGGAACCCGAGCTCTTCGCGCACGAACATGGTGTGGTCGTCGTAGCGCCACCCGTACGCCGGCACGAAGCGCCCCGCCTTGACGTAACCGGTGAGCGGCAGACCCTGCCAGAGGCCGAAGAGCTCGTAGCTCGTCGTGATGCCCTGGTCGTAGTAGAGGGAAAGCTGCTCGTCCATCTGGAAGTTCACGTAGATGTCGCCCTGCATCTGGAAGAAGTTGCGCCCGCTCGCGTCGTCGTCCGAGGCGGTGTGGATCATGCGGAAGTCGGTTCCGATGATGATGTTCTTCGCGATCATGGGGTCGATGCCCTCGAGAATCTCGGGCTTCGGCTTCGACCAGGCCATTTCCTCGGGGACCAGGTACTGGCTCGCGTAGAGGTTGCGCTGGCCGCCGCCGCTCGGGTTGGTGTGGCAGAGCGCGCACTTCTGCTCGTAGCGCGCGGAGTAGCGGGGCACCGCCGAGGCCTCGGCGGCGAAGATCAACGCGACCGGCACGAGCAGCGCCAGCCGGACGGCGGACCGCGACGGAAAGACGACGTTCGTGTTCACGGGTCGCTCTGCACTCCCTTCCGAAACCCGCCACGGCGCCTGCGTGGCGGAGCGTGAAGCGGGGAGGATACCACAGGGCACCGGCGGTGATCAAAAAGGACCTGCTTGCAAAACAAGGCGCCTCCGGAGGATGGGCCTCCGGAGGCGCGAGTCGGAATCTGCCCGCTTCGTTCAGTCGTCGCGGCGGCCGCCAAGCAGCCCCAGGCGCATCGCCCAGTAGAACAGGGTCAGTGCCGACGTAATGAAGGCGGCGACGTAGGTCATCGCCGCCGCGTCGAGCACCTTCTTAGCGCCCGACAGCTCGTCGCGCGTGAGGTACCCGCCCCGGTTCAGCGTCGCGAGCGCGCGCTTGGACGCGTCGAACTCGACCGGCAGCGTCACAAGTGTGAACACCGTGGTGGTCGCGAAGAGCAGCACGCCGACGAGCGCCACCTGGGAGCCGAGCACGGAGGCCGCACCGCCGAGCATCGCCGCGGCGATCAGCACGAAGATCGAAATGCCGCCGCCGAGGTTCGCGACCGGCACCCACGCCGAGCGGAACTTGAGCGGCGCGTATCCCTCCGCGTGCTGGATCGCGTGGCCCACTTCGTGCGCGGCCACACCCGCTGCCGACATGCTGGTGCTGCCGTACACCCCTTCGCTCAGTCGCAGAGTCCTGGTGCGCGGGTCGTAGTGATCGGTCAGGTTGCCGCGGATCGGCTCGATGGTGACACCGCTGATATTGGCGTCGCGCAGAATGGCCCGCGCGACGTCCGCGCCCGTCATCCGGGACTGCGTGGTGTACTGGCTGAACCTGTGGAACGTGCCCTTGGTCTTCATGCTGGCCCAAAGGC
>DASTOO010000108.1:0-5169 GCA_035762505.1 Candidatus Krumholzibacteriia bacterium | reverse complement strand
TTCCCCGGGACGGCCGGACCGCCAACTTTCGCGGCGCCCTGCTGTATTACCGCTGCGGGAGACCGCCGGCGGGTGCCGCTGGGCGCCGCCGGCCCCATGTGATAACATGTTGCCCGTGTATGAGTTATCCAGATCAGAGGTGGTTTGAAATGACGCGCAAATTCGTACTCATTCTCTCGCTCCTCACCCTGACCCTGATCGGCGTGGGCCAGTCGCCGTCGCCCGCACCGGCGTCGCCGGATGCGCCCGCCGCGGTGCTCACGTCGTGCCGCGGGTCCGTGATGGTGACCCGTGCCGGTCGTGCGGCGACCGTCGCCACCTTCGGGCTCGCCCTCAACGACGGCGACGAGGTCCGCACCGGCGCGGACGCCGAGGCCGAGATCATGTTCGCCGCGGGCAACTGGGTGTCGGTGGGCCCGAGCAGCAGCATGCGCATCAAGGGTCACGCGGGCGCGAAGCAGCCCGCGCCCGATTCCCGGAATTTCGAAGTAGTCAGCAACTTCATACGGCTCGAGAGTTCCGAAGGCACAAGCATGGTCGGCGGACTGCGCTCCGGCGACAAGGCATCCGCACTCGTCCCCGTGGCACCCGTGCAGACCAAGGTGCGCGACGCGCGCCCGACGTTCGTGTGGAAGATCGACGACCCGTCGCTCGAGCTGCGCTTCACGATCTACAATGAATCGGGCGTCCACTGGCAGTCCGACATCACCGAAGCGGCTTTCCCGAGCAGCCGTCAGGGCCACGCAGCGCTAGCGTATCCGACCGACGCCCCCGCGCTCACGCCCGGCGTGTCGTACTCCTGGACGCTCGAGACCTCCGACCCGCTCGTGTCGCCGCCGCTTCGCACCACGGCCGCCTTCTTCGAAGTGATCGCGCCGGATGACGTCGCGGCGCTCGAGAAGGAGCTCGCGGCGATCGAGGAGAAGAAGCCCGGCGAGGTGACGTACCGCCTGATGCGCGCGAGCCTCTTCTTCGACCGCGGTCTCATGGCCGACGCGATCGGCGAGACCGAGACCGCCGTCGCCACGGACCCGGAAAACGGCTCGCTGCACGCGATCCTCGGCCGGCTCTACGCCGAGGCGGGCCGCACACACGAAGCGATCCAGGAGATGCAAAAGTCCCAGAAGTAGCACGGCACCCTGGACGCGGACAAGCGCACCGCCGCCCTCGCGAGTCACTTCGTCTGTCTTGCTTCCGGCTCCATCCGCAGAGCGGGCAACACCAGCGGCTGGCTTTCGGCTACCCCGCGAATGTGGCCCGGTAGGCCGTCACGAGATCGCCGTGCTGCTCCACCAACTGCATCCTGGTCGCCGTTGCACAGATGGATCCCGAGCGGATGAAGCTCACTCGATCCACAACCGACTCAAGCGTTCCCACTTGGTGATCCGCGAGTAGAATGCACGTGCCGCACTCCCGTGCGCGCGAGTCGATGAGCTCGAGGAAAGCATCCAGGGTTCCAACGTCAAGACCCGTGAATGGCTCGTCGAGTAGGAGCACGTGCGGGTCCAGCAGAAGCGCTAGGAGCAGCGACGCCTTGGTGCGATTTCCACGCGAGAGCTCGCGCGGCGGGCGCGAGTAGTCGCCTTTGAGCAGCAACTGCTCTGCCAGCGCGTCGGCGCGCTCTCGCGACTCACGAACCGTGAGCCCGAACGCAGGCCCATACGTCTTTTCCACAAATGTGCGGAGCCCGGTACTCTCGTAGAACACCGGCTCGGACGACGCCCACCCGATGGTGAGGTCGCGATAGTCGGGACCGCCGGTCACGCGCACATGTCCGCCCTGCCACCGCCGCTGGCGCGAGAGAAGTTCAAGGAGAGTGGTTTTACCGGAACCATTGGGGCCGAGAAGGGCGGCAATCTCCCCGGACGCACAGGTGATAGAGCAGTCGCTGAGCGCGGCGTGCTGGCGCGGGTAGCGGTACGAGACGTTTTCTACATGGATGATCATGGAACTTGGAATCGTACGAGCTCACCCGTCTCTTCGGCGACACCGACATAGGATCCGCTCTTGTCGATGGCTAGGCAGCCGACCGCCATGTCGAGTGTATAGATTCGCACCTGTCTACCATCTTGATCAAGAACGACTATCGTGTGGAGTTCATGGCCATTGTCGGGCGGTGTCAGCAGGTGCAGTCCTCCATTCACATCCGAAACTGCATCACGGAGAACCAGCCCGGCGGCAACATCATTCGAAGAATCGCTGAGGTCGAGGTTGGCCACTTGACGCGCGCGGCGCGTAGGGACGGGAAATGACCGCTGCGGGGATCCATCGTAAGACCAAATCTCGACGTCGTGGTGACCCCAGAGCCAGACACGATAGAACGTGCTCTGATTTCTCTCCAACAGAAGACACATCATTTGCGATATGAGCTCGACTGGTGGAGGCAGCTGACCCCGAGTGCGCGCGAATATGTTCGCCACCTTCCATCGCTCTACACCGTCGCCTGTTTCGCGGGTGAGTCGAATCAACGTCGGTGGAGATGCCGTACCCGCCATCATGGAAAGCGGCGTGGCAATCGCCGCCACAATGTCATCGCCCTCGGGCAGGATCGACACGATCGCTTCCTCGTGGTATATCATGTGATCGAAGCCCTGCGACCGAAACACGCGCGTCTTCGGCGGAAACAAGCTGTGGACATAGACTGAGTCAGGGCTTCCGCTCAACAAATTGACCCGGGAATCCAGTTCGCCTGGTCCCTCCCCAGATGGTGCGAGAAGATCCGCGCGGTCCCCGACCGACCATGATAAGAGCTTGGGAATTGCGCCTAACAACACGAGAACGGCACCGTCTTCCTGGCAGCGGCAGCGGACCCATCCGCCCATATCAGCATCAGCAATACTCGCCTCGGTGCTCCCATGGAGTGGCTTGATGGGCGGCGCCTGGGACTGCCGAGCCCGGTCGCACGCGCATATCGCGCCAGCGATAAGGAGCAATCCGAAACCTATCTGTAGCTGTGGTGTATCACAAACCACGATGCTGAAAACCAGACTGCGCTTGCGGTGCACGCCTGCAGCACACGCAGGGGGTCACCAACGACCTGGGCTGCCGCGACTGGGTCAAGAAGCCACACGGGCATCACAAGCCACTGCGCAACTTCCACCGCTACCCGGCTTTCCGCCAGCCGGGAGAGTGCCCAGAGCAATATCACCGCGCTGGCGTATATCGTTGGATACACCGATCTACCGCCGGCCACGATATTCCAAAACGTGACAAACGCCGCTACGAACAAGCCAAGAAGTCCGCAGGCCGCAACGATCCGGACGTTCCGGGCGTCAACTAGTAGTGTCGTGTTAAGGGTCAACAGAGTGACAACGACTGCCACCGTGACAGCGCGCGCGCTACGCGCAAGAGCGTAGGCCATAACAAGGCGTGCAACATCGGCCATGGGCCACACAAACAGTCGCACTGATCGCCGCCGATTCATTTCACCGTCAACAACCCAGATGGGGAGCAGAAGAGGAAGCCACGTTGACAGGAGCCAGTGGCGCGCGTCAATCGGATCGCGATCGGCAAGCGAGAAAAAGGAGAGATGGGCGGCCCCGATCAAGTACAGGAAAAGAAATACGAGCTGTACTCGATCGGGGCGACGCCACGCAAGATAGCCAACCAACGGGCGAAGCCGTGGCAGGTCAGGATGTTCTCCGCCGTGTTCCATCAGCGTCGACACGCTAACAGCACAAGCGCCTAATCACCAGACACTCCACGCCTCAACTGAGTGAATGCTCCACCGATTTCTTCGAAGACGCAGCGCGTTACGTCAACGTCGCAATCAAGCAGGCAAGCGTTCGTCTGCTGATTCCACACGATCGGGTCACCCTCGTTAGGGGCGTAGGTATTCACGCAGTACTGGCGGCACCCCAGAAACGTCGAGAAACACGACGACTTCGGGGGATGGGCGACCGCCACGTCGCCAAGCCCAGGCGCGGACCCCACAACAAACAGGCAACTCAATACACCAGCGAGAACGATCATGCGTTTCATTGAGAATCCTCCTTGAGGTTCGCTTATAACTGAACACAACACTTATTCCAGCGTACTTCTGGATGTCAACAACGATGTCGGCGTGCAAGCTCGTCGGCGCGTCTCACCACTCGTTGTCTCCGACCCCGGGCGTTGCGACAACAACGCCGGGTTGCATACCGGAAGGAGAAACGGAGTGCACTCGTTTGAGGCAGGCTGCGGATCAAACTCCCCTAGTCTCCAACGACGGAGAATGTGCCACTCACCGCGACGCGTCAAGCGCAGACTTTACTCTGGGAGCCGAGTTCTGCGGGCGTACCTACCTCCTACCGCACTGTCTCTCGCGCCACCTCGTGGACCTGGCATTGCAACTCGTCGACGGCATTTTGACGACGCTTGTTGCCGCGACCGAGGGGTCCGAAATTCGGTTCGGCCAGTGCGGGTCACTTTACAACCGGCCACATCTTCGGATCCCTTATCTTTGAGCCGGTAGCTCTTGCCGATGACCTTGATGACCTCGGGGCGATCAAGGACGGCGGTGGGCGGTGGGCACATCCCCGTTCTGTGTGCATGGCGATGTTAATGCGTCGCGTCAACGAGCCCCTTAGCAATCCGATTCGCGGCTGACAGCGGGGTGGCTCCTCGCCCAAGGGCCAGGCGCTCGCCAGCCTCCGCGGCCTTCCTTGCACCCCGCGCGGGCGACTGTTAGTCTTCCGCCCATGGAGCACAAGCGCCTCGGCGGCTACGAGCTTCGCGATGTCCTGGGCGAGGGCGGGATGGGCACGGTCTACCGCGCCCACGATCCCACGCTGGACCGGCCCGCGGCCGTGAAGGTGATCCGGGCGACGTCCTTGAGCGCCGAGGGCAAGGAGCGCTTCCTCCGCGAGGCGCGCGCCTGCTCGAAGATCAACCACCCCAACATCATCACGGTGTACGCCGCCGGCGAGGAAGACGGCGCGCCCTACATGGCGATGGAGCTGATCGAGGGCAACACGCTCCGCGCGATCATGGAGAAGGGGCCCATCGACTGGCGTACGGCGACGCGCTGGGTGGTGCAGCTCCTGGACGCGCTGCAGCGGCTCCACGCCGAAGGCATCGTGCACCGCGACCTCAAGCCCGAGAACATCATGGTGACGCGCGAGGGCGTGATCAAGCTGATGGACTTCGGGCTCGCGCATCTCACGTCGCAGACGGCGCTCACCCAGGAGG
>DASTOO010000107.1:0-2379 GCA_035762505.1 Candidatus Krumholzibacteriia bacterium | reverse complement strand
GAACACGACGGGGCGGCGCGCATCGCCGCCACACGCCATTCCGGGAGCGACTATAAGGAGGGCGACGAGGAGAATGCCCGGGAGGCGGTGCACGTCGCGGAGTCTAGCGGCCGCGTTGCGACGCGTCAACGACGGGCGCCGGCCCTCCGTCCGGCCCGTGCGGTCCCTCTGCGGCCGGTGTCCGCGGCGCTGCCCGGGCACCTTGTTTGACGATGATGCGTCCGCGGGCGTATAGTGCTGCTTTCCCCGCCCCCCGGGCGGGCTCGAGTGGAGGACACATATAATGAAGAAGATACTGCTCGCCCTGGCCGGGGCCGCAATGCTCGCGTCGTGCGGCACGCCCACCAGTTTCGTCAGCACATGGCGCGACCCGGAGGCGCAGCCGCTCCAGTTCCAGAAGGTGCTCGTCGTCGCGTTCGTGCCCGACGAAGGCCAGCGCCGCTCGGCGGAAGACGCGATGGTCAAGAACATCACGCGGGTCGACGCGATTCCCTCGTACCGGATCATGTCCAAGGAAGAGATGAAGGACTCGGACGCGTCGAAGGCGAAAATCCAGGAAATGGGCGTCGACGGCGTGATCACGCTGCGGTTTCTCGGCCGCGACGAGAAGCTCGAGTACGTGCCGGGCACGATGTCGTACGGCCCGTCGTACTACCAGCCGTTCTGGGGCTATTACGGATACGCGACGCCCATGATGCACGATCCGGGTTACTACACGACCACCAACATCGTCCGCCTGGAGACGAACATCTTCGCGCTCGCCGCGGACGAGAAGCTGATCTGGACGGGGCACAGCGAGACGACCGACCCGACCTCGCTGGACGATCTCATCAACAGCGTTGCCCGCGCGACGGGCGAGGAACTGGTCAAGCAGGGGCTGCTGAAGTAGCGGTTCCCTCGAGATTCGCTTCCAGCGGGCGGGATGGAGTCATCCCGCCCGTTCCGGTTTACGCTCCGCGCGCCAGCGCGCGTAGGTTTCCTTCGACGGATTGAAGTAGCCGTAGCGCAGATGCGGGAAACGCGCGCTCAGGCGGCGCATGAACTCACCGATGCCGAAGCCCTCGCGGATCGTGCCCGCGGGGAGCCGCTCGCGGTAGAGCTCGGGGTCGATGTTGAGGTTGCGCATCTGGATCAGGTCGAGATCGGCGTCCTCCATGAAGGCGGAGATTGCGTCCAGTTCCGCCTCGGTGTCCGTGAGCCCGGGGAAGACGAGATAGTTGATCGAACGAAAACGCCCGTGCCGCTTCATCACGCGCAGCGTCTCGCGCACGTCGTCGAAGGTGTACCTCTTCGGGCGGTAGTAGACGGTGTAGATGTCGTCGCGCGCGCTGTTCATCGATACGCGAATCGCGTCGAGTCCTTCGCGACACATCGCGTCCACCACGCCGGGAAGACTGCCGTTGGTGTTGACGTTCACCGTGCCGGCCGACGTCCGTTCGCGGATGCGCTTCACCGCCGCCGGCAGGAGCTCGCGCCCCAGCAGCGGTTCTCCCTCGCAGCCCTGGCCGAAGCTCACCACGCCCTGCGGCACGCGCGTGATGTGCCCCGCCGCCATGTCCGCGATTTCGTCGGGTGTGGGCGCGCGGCGGATACGGTCGTGGCTCGCGCGGAATTCGCCGTCGGGCTGCAGCGAGATGCACCCGATGCACTTCGAGTTGCACGCGACACTCGTCGGAATCGGCGCCTCATGACGCCCGATGAAGAAGTTCTGCGCGGCGCGGCACCCGTACTGGAGCGCGCAGTGCTCGAGCTGCTGCACGACGAGGTTGCTCCCCGTTTCCGACAGCCGCAATCTGACCCGCCGCTTCAGGCGCCGCGCGTCGAAGCGCCATGGATCCTGTCGGATGTCCTCGTCCACGCGCGTTCCCGTCGCCCAGAACTGCCCGTCCGCGAACCCGACCGCCGAGTACGCGAAGAGCGGCAGCGGCGGCGCGTCGGGGAGTGTGCGGTAGGCGGGGTGGAGGAACATGGTCCACGCGGGCGCGAGGAACGCCGCCACCGCCGAGACCGTTTCGCCCTCGCCGGACCACTCCGCCGTCGCTCCGCTGGCCGGGTCGACGCCGATGGGGTGCCGCCCGGGGAGGAGGAACAGGTCGCTCCCGCGCGGCAGCGGGATCAGCTCGTCGTCCCGGATGGGGCGTGCGTCGCCGCCACCCACCCCGGCGACGAGGAGGTGCGGGTGGTCCAGTATGCTGCCGTCCTCGCGGGCAAATAGCATGCGGACGGACTCGGTGCGGCGATGCGGGGTTTCCATCATGCCGACTGTATCACAGACCCGGCCGCCGCGGATCGCCGGGCGTCCCGTCCGCGACGCCAAGGCGGAGCTTGCTATCGGGTGGTGCGGGGTCTAGAATGCGGACGCCGCAGTATCTTTTGTAC
>DASTOO010000106.1:0-3656 GCA_035762505.1 Candidatus Krumholzibacteriia bacterium | reverse complement strand
AGATACTCTTCCTGCGCGCCGGGACGAGCGACGAGCAGGACGAGTACGACTTCGACCAGTCCGCGTGGAGCATCGGGATCGGCGCCCCGGTGGGGCCGTTCCGCGCGCGCTTCGACTACGCACGCGTGTCTCGATACGATGAACCGCGCTACGGCTTCATCGCATCCTGGGAGTTCTGATCGAATGAGATGCGCGCACGGCATACTCGCGGTTCTCGCGGTCACGTGTGCCTTGGCGCTCCCGTCGCCCGCGAGTGCCCAGACGACGAAGCCAACCTACGGCGTTGCCACCGTCCTCGAGTTTCCGACCGGCACGCGCGCGGTGGGGATGGGGGAGACCGGGGTCGCCGACAACACCGATCCCGCCAACATCTGGTTCAACCCCGCCAACGTCGTGGCACCCGCGCGCGTGTATCTCCGCGGATCCTACTGGGACTGGTCCCCTTCCGATGTGACGCACAGCACCGGGAGCGCGGGCGGCAGCTGGCGGGGCACCGCCGGATCCCGGCCGGTCGCGTTCGGCGTCGACTTCAGCACGGGGAAGTTCGGGACGCATACGGAAATTATTACCATTTTTCTGCCCGAAGGTGCCGGCGAGACGGATCCGGCCGAGTACTTCTGGGCGCTCACCGGCGGCGCCGGTGTCATCCTGGACGATCGCTGGGACGTGCGTGTGGGCGCCGCGGCCCGACGCTACTGGAGAGAGGGTCTCGACGGCTTCGGATTCGACGCCGGTACGACGGTGGCGTATCGCGCCGTCGCTTCGGAATGGCAGGTCAGGCCCGCGGCTGCGGTTGCCTTCGTCAACCTCGGATCCGAGTTGCAGGAGACGGATACCTTCATTCAGAAGCTCCCGGCGCGCTTCAATTACGGTCTCTCCCTTCGCATCGAGTCGCACGCGGTCAGGGTGATGAAAGCCTCGGTGCCGTTGCTGGCGATGACGTGCAGCGTGGATGGCGTCGATCGCTTCTACGGGTGGGAATCGAGCTGGTCGCTCGGAAGTGAGTTTGCGCTCGCCGACATTCTGTTCCTCCGCGCCGGGACCACCCATGACGAGACGCTGCGCAACTGGCGGTCCGCCGGATCTCCTTTTTCGAGCCTCGGTGTGGGCCTCGCCGTGCCCATCCAGTCGTTCCGCCTTCGCTTCGACTACGCCAGAATGCCCCGACTCACCTTCCCTGATCGCTACGGCCTCTACGCGGTGGTGTCGATCTAGCGGTGTGACGCGAGCAGCTCGGAGATGCCGTCGAGCGCGGTGACGACGTCGGCCATGCGCGCGGGCCGTTCGTCCGGCGACTTGGCGAGCATGCGCGCGACGAGCGCGTCCAGATCGTCGGGCACCGCGTCGTGCGTGATGCGTGACGACAGCGCCGGCGCTGGCCGGCGGACGTGCTGGGCGAGCACACTCGCCAGATCGCCCGTGAACGGCACCGAGCCCGCGATCATCTGGTGCAGCATGATCCCGAGCGAGTAGACGTCCGTCCGTCCGTCGACGTCGCGCCCGTCCGCCTGCTCAGGACTCATGTAGTGCGGCGAGCCCATCACCGTGCCGTCCACCGTGTGCACGGTTCCGGCGGCGAGCTTGGCCAGCCCGAAATCCGTCACCTTGGGCGTGCGCGCATCGGCCATCAGCACGTTGGGCGGCTTGAGGTCGCGGTGCACGACGCCACGCTCGTGCGCGTAGGCCAGCGCCTCCGCGACGTGCGCCGCGAGGTAGACCGCGTCGACAACCGGCAGCGGGCCCTGCTGCTTGAGGTGCGCCGCGAGGTCGCCCTGCTCCACGAGCTCCATCGCCATCCACAGGCAGCCGTCGTGCTCGACGAGGTCGAAGATCTGGATGATGTGCGGATGCGACAGCATGGCCAGCACGCGCGCCTCGCGCTGGAAGCGCGCGACGGCGGTGTCGTCGTCCCCCAGGGGGATCTGCTTGAGTGCGATGCCGCGCTGCAGCACGGTGTCGTCGGCGCGAAACACGACGCCGTATCCGCCGCGACCGATTTTCGTCAACAGGGCGTAGCGGCCGGCGACGAGGCCGTCGGCGTCCGCCGGGCCTGCGTCGCCCGCGCTGCTCTGGTCCGGCGCCGCCGCGGATGATTCACGCAGCGTCTCCTGCCCCTGGGCGTCGCTCGCCAGCTCGGCGAGCTCCCGGTCCATCTCCTCAAGGGTTGCCACGATCGACGCCTCGTGCTCCGGGTCGCACACCAGCTCCAGCGCGGACTGGTACAGGTCGGAGCAGCGGATCGGCGAATGGGCGCGCACGTCTTCCGCGGCGCGCTCGCGGCGTGACGCCTCGTCCTCGGCGCGTGCCACGGCGACCGGCAGGTGCGCGAAGAGCAACAAGAGAACGGCGCCGCCGACAGCGACGCCGGCGAGCGTGTCGAGCACGACGGCACCCCGGCGCTGAAAGGTGGAGCGATTCGATTCGCCGAAGACGCCGGCGATCTGCTGCCCGAAGCTCTCGCGCGGGCCCACCGCTTGAAGGAAGGCGTCGCGCGCGTGCGGATGCACGAACGAGAGGAACAGGATCATCGCGGCCAGCGCGGCGTGCGCGGTCCACGCGGTCGAGAGCCAGCGCGCGACGATCCGCGGCTTGCGCCGCACGGCGGGAAGAAACGCCGCCGACTCGCGCGCCCGCCGGACCGCGCGCGACGTCGCGGTGAGCGCGGGCTGGATGACGCTCCCCCGGGTCGTCACGGCTGGGCGACACCCGCGTGGGTATGGAAGACGAAGGAGAACGAGCCGATCGAGATGACGCATCCGTCGGCGAGCATGTACTCCTTCACCGAGCGGCCGTCCACCTTGACGGGGGTCTTTCCGTCGATGTGGCGGAGCGCATAGCGTCCGTTCATGAAGCGGATCTCCACGTGGTAGGGCGCGATGCCGCGCCCCTCCACGACGATGTCCGCCGCGTCGTCGCTGCCCACTATGATGAGGCCGCGGTCGAGAACGTAGTGGCGCTCGCGTCCGGCCGACGTCTCCACGAGAACACCCGGATTCAGGATCGGTCCGGGCTGCTCGCCGGCGCGGATCGTGGCTTCGAACAGCTCAGGATCCACCGCGACGCTGCCGTCGGGACCCGCCACGTGGCACACGATGGCGTGCCGGCCGATCGTGACCACGTCGCCGTGCGCCAGCACCGCGCGCTCGACGCGGGTGCCGTTGACGAGCGTTCCGTTGAGACTCTGACAGTCACGGATCACCGCGCCCTGCTCCGTCAACTCGATCACGGCGTGCAGGCGCGACACCGAGAGGTTGTCGATCACGATGTGATTCTCAGCCGTGCGTCCGATCCTCAACTCGCCGCTGCCGACCTTCCATCGGCCGATCTCCCGGCCCTTGAATTCGAGGGTGACGATGTAGTGGCTCGATGGCTGGTCCATGCGCGCTTCCTCCACGGGCGATGCGTGTCAACGCGTTGTCGTTGCGTCGGATAGGGGGTATGACGGCCGCTGCAAAACTTTGCAAGAAGCATGCCCGCCACCTGTAACCCGCGGCCCGGCCTGAGCGTTCTGGTATCGTCTCGCAGTCGCCGAGGGCCGTCTCGAGCAGTACGATGAAGCGATCACGCACTACCAGCGCGCGATCGCTGTCGGGTTCTCGGTGGGGAACAGCTACTACAACGCGGCCTGCTGTCACGCCCGGATGGGGTGTACGAAG
>DASTOO010000105.1:0-7305 GCA_035762505.1 Candidatus Krumholzibacteriia bacterium | reverse complement strand
GTGGTCGTGGCCGGAAGGCGGCCCACGTAGACTTCGTGGTAGAGGACGGTCTGGTCGGTCGTCCCCGGCTCGCCAAAGAGCGCGTCGTGGTCCGCGTTCCAGTCGCCGTCGAGACATCCGAAGTACATGTCGACGGGGATGTCCTTCTTCCCGAAGAAACCCGTCGCGCCGAAACGCACAGGCACCTGCCCGGTGTCGCCGCCCAGCAGCAGATACTCGATGCCCCAGTACTGGTAGGCGTCGATCACGAAGGTCCGGATCGTCTCCGCCAGGTCGACACCGTTGACGTAGTTGGCCGCGATCCACTCCGTCGTGCGTACCACGGTGGGGACGCCCCTGGCCGTCTTCCAGTCCGCGAGGACCTGGAACGCGGCGGCGAGGGAATCGTTGGTCACGATGACGTAGTCCACCGGGCTTCCCTCGAGCGACGGGAATGAGGTCGGGCGGAAGCCACGCTTGCTCTCGACGCGCGTCCCGGCGGGCGAATACGCGGAAACAGCCTCCGGATTGACGACGAGCCCGCGGACGCGCTCGTCGATCCTCGCGTCGCGGCGATCGCTGTGCCGGAGCCGCGACACCACGCGCAGCGGCGGCTCGGCGAACGCGGTCTCGACGCGGAGCGTCAGACGCTCAGTCACCGCCACCGTGCCGTCGACGAGGCGAACCGGATAGAGGGCGAAACTCGCGATCGCGCGCCCGTGCAGGTAACCGGTCCCGAGGTAGATGGCGGGCGACGCCGGGAAGGCACCCCCACTCCACGCCGCCAGCGCCGGGCCGCTGCCGCGGGATCCGTCGGTGGACACGGCGTCGGGAACCAGCGCGGGCCGGACGTCCGCCGCGACGACGACCGGAGCCGTCGCCTCGCACGTGAAGTCCGCCACGGAAGTTCCGGGGGGGAGCAGGAGGCTCGCGATCCGATATGGAATCACCGGGAGTCCGGCGTCGGTGGATGCGACGAATGCGCCGTCCTTGACGCCGAGGCGATCGCCGCCCACGTCACGCGCGATGGTGACGCTGCCCGCCGGCACGTCGAGGGTGTACTCCAGGGCCGCCCCCGACGCCGAGACCGCCGCCAGGCCCGGAGCGAGAAGAGCAAATGCAAAGAGTAATAGAGAACGCGAGCGATGCGGGCGGAAGTCCACGAGCCCTCCGTCGTTGCTGGGTCACTGCCGCACCGCGGCGCGGCGATGTCACCGGCCAGCCCCGCTCGGCAGCGGAGGCGGCTCGGGGGAACGATGCGTAACTGAAAGACATTGCGGTGGGACGGCGCTCCGCGAGGGGGCTGCGAACGCCGGGCCGGCCTGGCCCGATCGGACCGGGTCCCTGACACGCCACCGAGTGGTGAGTTATTATATCAGCCCATGACACGCCGCGTCAATGCGCTCGGCGGGCGGGCGGCGCCCGCCGCGGCGCCCTCAGACGGCGGCCGTTTCGCGGCCGTGGGCGACACCGGTTCGAAACTCCCCGCCTTCCAGGGTGACGGTAACGGTGTCTCCCTCGCGGGCCTCACCCGAGAGGATCGCGCGGGCGACCGCGCCTTCGATGGCGTGCTGGATCAGCCGCCTGAGCGGTCGCGCCCCGAACACTGCGTCGTAGCCGCGCCGCGCCAGCTCACGCACGGCATCCTCGGCGACATCGAGACTCAGCCCGCGCTCGCGCAACTTGCGCTCCAGGGCGCCAAGCTGGATGCGGGCGATGGCCTGCATCTCGGGCTCGCCCAGCGGGTGGAAGACGATCACGTCGTCGATCCGGTTCAGAAACTCCGGCTTGAACGCGCTGCGCATGGCACCCATCACGGCCTCGCGCATCGCGTCCACGTCGCGGAACTGCTCCTGCGACGTGCCGAGATTCGATGTCATGATGACCATCGTGCTCGCGAAGTCCACGGTCCTGCCCTGCCCGTCGGTCAGGCGGCCGTCGTCCATGATCTGCAGCAGGATGTTGAACACGTCCGGGTGCGCCTTCTCGATCTCGTCGAGCAGGATGACCGAGTAAGGCTGGCGGCGCACCGCCTCGGTGAGGTAACCGCCCTCCTCGTATCCGACATAGCCCGGGGGCGCCCCGACGAGGCGGGCCACCGAGTGCTTCTCCATGTACTCGGACATGTCCACGCGCACGATGCGTGATTCGTCGTCGAAGAGCGTCCCCGCGAGCGCCTTGGCCAGCTCCGTCTTGCCGACGCCGGTCGGGCCGACGAACACGAAGGACCCCACCGGCTTGTGCGGCGACCCCAGTCCCGCGCGCGAGCGGCGCACCGCCTCGGACACGGCCGCGATCGCCTCCCGCTGCCCCACGACGCGCTCGCCCAGCCGCTCCTCCAGTTTCAGGAGCTTCTCGCGGTCCGATTCCATCATCTTGCTCATCGGAATGCCGGTCCAACGCGCCACGATTTCCGCGATCTCCTCTGCGCCCACGACTTCGCGCAGGACGCCTCCGTCGCGTTGCAGGCGCTCGAGTTCGCGGTTGGCCGCGTCGAGGTCCCGCTCGAGTTTGGGAATCGTCGCGTAACGAATCTCACCCACGCGCTCCAGCCGGTTCTCGCGGATCGCGAGTCCTTCCTCACGCTTCGCCTCCTCGACCTTCTCCTTGATGGAGCGGATGCGGTCGATGACGGACTTCTCAGCCTCCCAGCGCGCGCGACGAGCGGCGTACGCCTCCTCCACGTCGGCGAGCCGGCGGGCGATCTCGTCCCGCCGTTTCCTGGATTCGGCGTCCGACTCCTTCTCCAGCACCTGCTTCTCGATGAGCAGCTGCGTGATCTTCTCCTTGAGCGACATCAGCTCGGCGGGCTGGCTGTCCAGCTCCAGTTTGAGCTTCGACGCCGCCTCGTCGACGAGATCGATCGCCTTGTCGGGCAGGAAGCGCGAGGTGATGTAGCGGTCCGACAGCCGCGCGGCCGCGACCAGCGCGCCGTCGGTGATCTTGACGCCGTGGTGCACCTCGTAGCGCTCTTTGAGCCCGCGCAGTATCGCGATGGTGTCCTCGACGCCCGGCTCGCGCACCATGACCACCTGGAAGCGCCGCTCCAGAGCGGCGTCCTTCTCGATGTGCTTGCGGTATTCCCCGATGGTGGTGGCGCCGATGCAGTGCAGCTCGCCGCGCGCGAGCGCCGGCTTGATCATGTTGGACGCGTCGAGCGATCCCTCCGCGGCACCCGCGCCCACCAGCGTGTGCATTTCGTCGATGAAGAGGATCACTTCCCCCTCGCTCTGCTGGACGGCCTTGATCAGCGCCTTCAGCCGCTCCTCGAACTCGCCGCGAAACTTCGTGCCCGCCACCAGGGCACCCATGTCGAGGGCGAGCAGGCGCCGGTCGCGGAGCGCGTCCGGCACGTCGCCGTCGGCAATGCGCTGCGCGAGCCCCTCGACGATCGCCGTCTTGCCCACACCCGGGTCGCCGATGAGCACCGGGTTGTTCTTGGTGCGGCGCGACAGGACCTGGCTCACGCGCCGGATCTCCTCGTCGCGGCCGATCACCGGGTCGACGCGCCCGGCCCGCGCGCGCTGCGTGAGGTCGATCGTGAATCTCTCGAGCGCCTGCAGTTTCGCCTCCGGGTTCTGATCGACCACCGATTCGCCGCCGCGAAGATCCTTGAGCGCCTTGAGCACGCGCTCGCGTCCGACCGGGACGGTGTTGAGGTACTCGCCCACCGACGACTTGCGGTCACGCGCCATGGCGAGCAGGAGGTGCTCGGTGGAAACGAACTGGTCCTGCAGCGACTTCGCTTCCGCCATCGCGTTGCGCAGGATCGCGCGCAACTCGGCGCCGGGGTGAACGTCACCGCCCTCCTGCATCGGCAATGCCTGGAGCTGGCGCGCAACCACTTCCCCCACCCGCCCGGGGTCGACGTCCATGCGCTCGAACAGGGGCGGCACGAGTCCGTCTTCCTGCTCGAGGAGCGCCTTGAGGAGGTGCCAGCCGGAAACCTCTGCGTGCCCGGCGATGACCGCCGACTCGCTCGCCTCTGCGAGCGCGGCTCGGGCCTTGTCCGTGAACTTGTCCAGCATCATGGGAAAATCCTTCCTGGGTTCGCGCCGGGCCCACCCGGACCCCGTTCACACCATACAACGCAGGATCGGTGCCAGCGCGGTCGGAACATGTAAACGCATTTTTTTACAATCAGTTATGAGATCGTGCCGACGGCACGCGAGGACGCTGCGTCCCGCCCTGCCAGTCTGACAGGGGCCGCTGGCAGGTGCCGGCGTCAACGGCGCAGGTAGCGGCGATTGTCGAATCCGCGCGGGATGGTGTAAAGGCTCCGGAGCACGGCGACCTCGTCCTCGGCGAACGCGTTCACCTGGGGCGCGACGCCGCCCACCATGAGATGCGTGATGTCGGAACTGTGATTCAACCCCAGCGCGTGACCGAGTTCGTGCCGAACCGTTCGCGCCAGGACGTGCTCGGTCGAAGGCGTGTAGACGGTCCGGAACTGTACCAGCCCGAGATTCGGGTACCAGTCGCTCGTCCATTCCGTGACGCCGTAGTTGTCCTGGAAGAGCCCTTCGACGCAGACCGTCTCGACACCGGTGCCGCTCCGGGTCGACGTGACGTTGAACACCTTCGTGCCGAGGATGGCGTCGAACTCGCCGGCCACGCGCTCGATCGTGGCCTTGTAATCGAGACCGTCCCTCTCGTACCCGCGCACGTACAGGTCGATCGGAAGCCGCCAGCGGCGCTGCTGCGTGCCGAACGGATTGCCGGCGATGTCGGTCATCGACCGGAAGAACTGCAGGAAGTCCGTGTAGTACGGGGTTCCGAGCGGGCGGTTCGGAATCAGGTAGAACGGCGTTACCGCCAGGTGCCGCACCACGTAAGGAAACGCCACGTCGAAGTACTCCCCCGGGCCCGTCGGGACGGGATCCCCGGCGGTAATCCAGTCGTCGATCGGAGGCAGCTCGGTGAGCTCCCACGAACCGTCGAGGTCCGACCCCGCGATGAAGAGCCCGATCCGCACCTGCACTCCTTCGACCGAGGCGCCCGTCACGGTGTTCACCACGGTTCCACTGATGCGCATTCCCCGCGTCACCGCCGAGGGGCTCTCCCCGAGCGGCGAGATGTTGCCGAAGTCATCCACCGCGCGCACGGCGAGGAACGTCGTTCGCGCCGGAAGCAGCCCTCCCACCACCATCAGCATCGGCTCCCCCGACGCCGCGGGCTCGGGCACGCCCGGCCGCTGGCTCCCGCGGTCCCAGTCGTCCTCGGTGACGATCGGATTGGGCGCCGTGCGCACCTGGTACTCGGAGGGACGCCCGACCATGCCGTCACGGCCGACCGCCGTCCAGGCCAGGTAGACCTCGCCCGGCTCGGAGCCGGTACCGTAGCCGGTGATCTCCACGCGCGCGGGCGCGATCGTGTCGGGCACGGTGGTGACGCGGAGGTTCCATTCGTGAGTGGCGAAAAGCTGGCCGTCGCCGACGGTGGCCCGCACGACCTTCTGCCCCACGGACGACGCGAGGAACTCGAACTGCCGGTTCTCCGACACGAGCGAGTCGTTGACCGTGAACTCATACGAGAGCGGATCCTCGTCGGGGTCGCTCGCGACGATCGCGAATGGCAACGTGTTGCCTATGATCAGCGTGGGATTGGGCTCGATCGGCTGGAACGCGCCGATCAGCGGCGGATAATTGACGGGCGCGTAGCGGTCGACGCCCCATTCGATGTACGACGTGAATTCGCCGTCGCTGACCGTCCCGCGCACCGTGACGAAACCGGTGTCGTCCACGACATAGGACCAGGGAACGTTGTCGCTCGGCGTCCGGCCGTCGACGGCGAACGACGTCGTGAGGTCATCGTGGTCGGGGTCCATCGCCCGCAGCGAGAACTGGAGGGTGTCGCCCACGAACGCCGCCAGCCGCCGCTCGGCCGGCGCGTACGATTGCACGACGGGCGGTCGCCCGGAACGGGAAGGATCCTCGGAGCCGCACCCTGCGAGGGACGCGGCCCCCAGCGCGAGAACGAGCGGGAGGCGACGGGTGATCAGCATAGGGTCGGCGGGAGGGGCCCCTGCCCGCCGGGTACGCCATCAATATACGGCCGCCGGAACCGGCGAACAAGCGCGGCGATCGGCGCTTGCGGGCGGCGACCACCACGGGTGTATGGGCGGTCACCGGTAGGCGATGGCCGCAACCAGGATCCCGAACAGGAACCCGCCGAATACCTCGTTCCAGGTGTGACCGACCAGCTCCTTCAGGCGCTTGCGGTCCAGGTGGTGGGTCTGCCGCAGATCGTCGGCGAGCTCGTTGAGCAGGCGGGCCTGTTTGCCGACTTCCTGGCGGAGCCCGGCCGCTTCGAAGACAAAGTAGAGGCTGAACAGGAACGTCACCGCGAACAGCGCCGATGAGATTCCCACGTCCCGCGCGACACCGATGGTGAGCGCCGTAACGAGAGCGGTGTGCGACGACGGCATTCCTCCGTTGTCGAAGAAGCGAAGCAGGTTCAGCCGCCCCGTCTTCACCAGCTCGATCACGACTTTGAACAGTTGCGCGGTGAGTCCGGCAATCAGGGCGGCGACGGCGACACGGTGGATCATCGAGGGACTGCTTTCGACGCGAACGGGGTCGCGTTCGTTGACGGGAAAGTCCGGCTTTTATATGCTGAAACCGTGCGCGAAATCAAGATCAAAACGGCGGCCATGACTCGCATCGGCCGCCGCGATTCGGACTTTGGCTGCGCAAACGGGGAGGCGTGATCGTGGCGGCCGCGACCGGGGTCAGGGTGCGCAGTCGGGCGCAACACCCCATGCCGGAAGGTTCACGAAGAAGCTGATCGCGCCGGGCTTCACGTTGCAGAAGCGGTCGTCGATGGCTGTGATCTCCCTGGGAACCGCGATGAACGTGTAGGGCTGATCCTGGTAGATGAGCCGCTGGACCTCGTCCCATCGTTTCTTCGCCGCCACTCTGTCCGGGACGGCGAGGGCCGCGTCGATCAGGCGGTCGGCCTCCGGATTGGAGTATGCGCCGAAGTTGAGGCCCTTGGGGCGCTTCGCGGCGGAGTGGAACATGCTCGTGAGGTCGACCCTCGTCTGCACCCTCCAGTCGACGAACGCCGCGTCGAAGTCGGCGGACAGCACGCGCTCCTGATAGGCGCCGAACTCGAGGACGCGCAGCGCGGCCCTGACACCGATGCGCTTGAGCTGTGCCTGCACGATCGTGACGATGTCCACCTTGCTCTGCGCGTCGTTCACGACCAGCTCGATCTCGAACGGCCGGCCCTCCCGCTCCAGGACGCCGTCGCCGTCCTCGTCCCGGAAGCCGCGGGCCTCGAGTGCCGCGCGCGCACGGACCGGATCGAAGGGGAGCGCCTCGA
>DASTOO010000104.1:0-8265 GCA_035762505.1 Candidatus Krumholzibacteriia bacterium | reverse complement strand
CCGTCGCCGCCGACGTGCCAGCGAGATCGCCGACCTCTACGCGCTGGCGATCCCGGAGTTCGAGACCCTGCGGCCGGTGCCGCCCACGCTGACGTTCGACGAGTCGCTCGTGCTCAACCGCGGCGATCGCGTGATCGAGATCCGGTGGCTGGGGCGCGGCAACACGCGCGGCGACGCCGTCGTGCTCCTGCCCAAGGAGCGGCTCGCCGCGACGGGCGACCTGATGGTGTACCCGATCCCGTTTGGCATCGGCTCTTACTACCAGGAGTGGATCGAAACGCTGGCGCGGGTCGATTCACTCGGCGCGGACGTGCTGTTCTTCGGACACGGGCCGCCGCAGCGCGACCGCGCGTTCCTGCACGAGGTGCAGGGGCTTCTGCGCGCGCTGGTGGAGGAGGTCGAGACGGCCGTCCAGGACGGCGCCACACTCGAAGAAACGCAGGCGCGCGTGACACTGTCCGGCTGGAAGGAGCGGCTCGCGAAAGGGGACGAGGAGCGGGGCCGGGCGTTCGACGGGTACTTCGTGCAGCCGGCGGTGGAACGCGCATGGCGCCAGGCACGGGGCGAGCCCGACCGGGTGCAGGGCGTCGAGTAGCCTATTCGCGGGGCACGTCGGGATGCCGCAACATCCCGATGGCCGTGAGGTCGGCGCGGAACTGCTCGCTCAGGCGACCGCACACGAGGTCGCACAACTGGAAGATCGACGGGTCCGCGACCCTGTAGAACGCCAGCAATCCTTCCTTCCGCCGCTGCACCAGCTCCGCCCGCAGCAGGATCTGCAGGTGCTTGGAGACGTTCGCCTGGCTCGCCCCGGACGCCTCGACCAGGGCCCCCACCGACATTTCCTCGGCCCCCAGCAGGTGGAGCAGCTGCAGGCGCAGGGGGTCCCCGAGCACCCGGAAGCGCTCGGCAATCAGGGACAGGCTTTTATTTTCCAATGGCTTAGGATATTCCATCGCATGACCTCGAGATCGTGGCTTGACATAGGTTTCCCATTCTTATATAACTAATCAAGCATATAAGCACTAAGCTGATCAGCGTACTCATCATATGTACCGACCCGCGGGAACACAAGCCCCGCCACCAAATCAGGAGGAAAAAGATGGAATCACACGCAGAGAAAAGCGCCCCGTGTGCGAGCATACCGTGGACCGAGCGGATGGTCCGGAGGCTGGCCGGCACCTTCGTCCTTGCCTCCCTGCTCCTCGCATGGAAGGTCAGCCCCTGGTGGCTCGCCATGACAGCCTTCGTGGGCTTGAACCTGCTTCAGTCGAGCTTCACCAATTTCTGCCCGGCCGAGTTGGTTTTCCGCCGCATCGAAACGCGCCGCAATGCAAAGGCCGCGGTGCCGTCGCACTAGCTCCATCATCCTGATATAGAAACGAAAGAGGAGTCCGACCATGAAGCGAATATTCCCGGGGGTCCCGATCCGCCACCCGAAGCTCGTGATGGCGATCATCGCGGTGCTCACGGTGGGGGCGGCGCTGCAGCTGCCGAAGATCAAGATCGACACCGATCCGGAGAACATGCTTCCGGCCGACGAGCCGGTGCGCGTGATCCACCGGGCCGTCGAGGAGGCGTTCAACCTGAACGACTTCCTCGTGCTCGGCGTGGTGGACGAGCGCACCGTCTTCACGCCCGAGATCCTCGCGCGCGTGCAGACCATCACAGAGGCGTTGCGCGACATGGATGGCGTCATCGCCGACGACATCCTGGCGCCGAGTGAAGTGGACGACATCCTCCCCGAGGAGGGCGGCGGGATCCGCGTGCAGACGCTCATGGAGAGCGTGCCGGCGAGCGAGGAGGAAGCGCAGCAGATCCTGGTGCAGATCCGCGAGAATCCCATCCTGCGCGGCAAGCTCGCCTCGGACGACGGCAAGGCGATGGCGCTCTTCATCCCGCTCGAGTCCAAGGACGTGGCGATGGAGGTGGGCCAGCAGGTCCAGGCCATCATCGGCCGGGACCGCGGCGCCGAGCAATACTACCTCGCGGGACTTCCGGTGGCGCAGGACACCTTCGGCGCCGCCATGTTCCAGCAGATGGCGGTCTCCGCGCCCATGGCGTTCCTGCTCATCTTCCTCCTCATGCTGTTCTTCTTCCGGCGCTGGAAGGTGGTCATGGCGCCGATGATCCTCTCCATGATCACGGTGATCTGGACGATGGGCCTCCTCATCGGCATGGGCTACACGGTCCATATCATGAGCTCCATGATCCCGATCTTCCTGATCCCGATCGCGGTGCTGAACAGCATCCACATCCTCAGCTCCGTGCACGCCAACTATCACCGGAAGGAGAGCATGGCGGAGACCCTGCACCACACCACGCGGGAGCTGTTCCTCCCCATGGCGTTCACGTCGCTCACCACCGTGGTGGGCTTCGCGTCGCTCGTCGTGACGCCGATCCCGCCCGTGCAGGTCTTCGGCGCGTTCGTGGCCTTCGGCGTGTTCGTGGCGTGGATCCTGTCGCTGGTCTTCATCCCCGCCTACGCGATGCTGATGCCGCCCTCGGTGCTGGACAAGTTCGGCCAGACCCACGAGGGCGAGGCTGCGCCGGAGACGTACCTCCACAAGATCCGGCACTTCGCGGTGAAGAATCGAGTCGCGGTGCTGGCGGGCGTGAGCATCGTCATGCTCATCGCGGGCTACGGCGTCACGCGCATCGTGGTGAACGACAACCCGGTGAACTGGTTCAAGCCCGGGAGTCCGCTGCGCGTGGCCGACCAGGTGATGAATCAGCATCTGCCGGGGACCTATATAGTGTACGTCGAGCTCTCCGGTACCGACGAGGGCGCGTTCCTCGACCCCGCCTGGATGGGCTGGGCCGAGCGCCTGCAGAATCAGATCGGGCAGCAGCCGAACGTCGGCGCCGCCAGCTCCGTCGTGGACGTGCTGAAGAAGGTGCAGTACGAGCTGCTCAACCGCGAGCCGGGGAGCGCCACGCTGGCGGATTCGCGCGAGAAGATCGCGCAGTATCTCTTCCTGTATGAAATGAGCGGCGGCTCACCCGACGACCTGTTCAAGTTCATCACGCCCGGCCAGGACCGCATCAACATCTGGGTCCAGATGCACCGGGGCGACAACCAGCAGGTGCGGGCCGCGGTGGAGGGCGTGGACGAGTGGATCGCGGACAACCCGCCCCCGGCGGGCCTCACGGTGCAATGGGCGGGGCTGAGCTACATAAACGTGAAGTGGCAGCAGCTCATGGTGACCGGCATGGGCAAATCCCTCGCGGGGTCGTGGGTGGTCGTGCTGGTCATGATGATCATCCTGTTCCGCAGCCTGCGCATGGGGCTTCTCGCCATGGTGCCCCTTACGGCGACGATTCTCATCACCTACGGATGGGTGGGCTTGAGCGGGCGCAACTACGACATGCCGATCGCAGTGCTGAGCAGCCTCTCGCTCGGGCTCGCGATCGACTTCGCGATTCACTTCCTGCAGCGCACGCGCGACATCTACCGCCAACACAACGAGAATTTCGAGCGCACGATGACGGTGTTCTTCCACGAGCCGGCGCAGGCGCTGGCGCGCAACATCGTCGTGATCGCGCTGGGTTTCATTCCCATGTTCTTCGCATCGCTCGTGCCGTACATCACGGTGGGGGCATTCTTCTTCGCCATCATGGCGATCGCCGGTGCCGCGACACTGGTGATCATGCCGGCGGCGCTTTCGTACTTTCCCGCGCGCGTGATCTCGGGCTACCGGCATCGCGTGGCGGGCGGCGATTCACTCGAGAAGGCGGCCACGGCCGCCAGGAGGTAGTTGCATCATGAGGAAGTTCATTCTGTCGACATTGCTGGTGTCCGGCCTGGACGCCGCGACCGCGCTCACGCCCGCCCGCGCCCAGGCACCCGACGCCGAGGCGCTCATGAAGGAGGCGCATCTCAACATGTATTACGCGGGCGACGACGGATCGGCGCGCGTCAAGATGGTCATCACCGACAAGAACGGCAAGACGCGCGAGCGCGACTTCACGATCCTGCGCAAGGACTTCGCGGAGGGCGGCGAGCAGCGCTACTACGTGTACTTCTACGAGCCCAACGACGTGCGCCGCACCACCTTCATGGCCTGGAAGAACCCCGACGGCGACGATTCGCGCTGGATCTATGTCCCCTCGCTCGACCTGGTGAAGCCGCTCTCCGCCAACGACAAGAAGAGCAGTTTCGTGGGGAGCGACTTCGCGTACGAGGACGTCTCCGGCCGGCACTGGAGCGACGACACCCACAAGTTCGTGCGCGAGGAGGAGAAGGGCGGCTTCCAGACCTGGGTGATCGAGAGCGTCCCCAGGAGCGGCGATTACTTCGCGAAGAAGGTCACCTGGATCGACCAGGGCTCCCGGCTCGTGGCGCGCGAGGAGTACTTCGACGGCAAGGGCGAGGTCCTCAAGGTCCTCGAGGTGACGAAGATCGAAACCGTCGACGGCCACGCCACGGCGCTCGAGCGCCGCATGACGACCCCGCGCAAGCAGAACAACACCATGATCGTCTTCGGGAGCATCGACTACGACCAGGGCATCAGCGCGGACATCTTCACGGAACGCTACCTCAAGAGCCCGCCGCGCCAGTACGTCGCCGGCCAGTAGCACCGCATCGACATAGAAAGGCTTCGTCATCATGAAGAAGGTCATCCTCACCATCGGCGCCGCGGTCCTGCTCGGGACCGCGGCGCGGCCGGCCGCCGCGCAATTCGAGCTGCATGGTTTCATCGAGGCCGGGGGCGGACTGCGCCTGCAGGACGTCGGCGCGCCGCCGGCGGAGTGGGGGAGTCCGTCCGTGCTGCCGCCCGCGTGGAGCGGCGGACAGGACTACCTCATGCGCGAAGCGCGCGTGCAGTTGAAGAGCGATCTCTACGGCGCTGGCGCCGAGGCGCACTTCGTGGCGGACGTGCTCGCCGACCAGGTCGCGAGCGACGGGACGTCGATCGTGCTGCGCGAGGCGTGGACGATGTTCAACGCCTTCGGCAAGCACCTCGAGGTGCGGGCGGGGCGCCAGCCGACCACGTGGGGAACCGGCGACCTCCTGTTCATCAACGATCTCTTCCCCAAGGATTACGTGAGCTTCTTCATCGGGCGCGACGACCAGTACCTCAAGGGACCGTCCGACGCGGTGCGCCTGGGCTGGTTCGGGTTGCCGCTCGCGATCGACCTCGTGTACTCGCCGATCTTCGCGCCCAACATCCTCCCCACCGGCGAACGCCTCGTGTTCTGGACGCCGGCCTACGCGCCGGTGACGGAACCGGAGCAGAAGGCGGAGAACGGCGAGGCGGCGCTGCGCCTCTCCCGCGACATCGGCCGCGTGAACCTCGCGTTCTACGGCTACTGGGGGTTCTGGAAGAACCCGTACGGGTTCTCGCCGCCGGACACGGTGCTCGCCACGGGCGGCTCCTTCTACTACCCGCAGCTCAACGTCTACGGCGCGAGCGTGCGCGGCGGTCTCTTCGGCGGCGTGGCGTGGGCGGAGGGCGGCTGGTACGACTCGGCCGAAGACCGCGACGGGGCGAGCTCGCTCGTTCCCAACTCCGAGGTGCGCGCCATGGCGGGCTACGAGCGCCAGTGGTGGAGCGACTTCACCGGCGGCGCGCAAGTTTACTGGGAGGGCGTGCAGGACTATCGCGCGGGCGAGTATGTGAAGGAAGAGAACCACACGATGGTGACGCTGCGCCTCCTGCAGATGCTCCGCTACCAGACCGTGAAGCTCTCCGCGTTCACGTTCTATTCCCCCAGCGACGAGGACGCGTATCTGCGGCTCTCGGTGGGATACGACTACACCGACGAACTGAATCTCACCCTGGGCGCCAACCTGTTCCAGGGTGAGGACGAACGCACGCTCTTCGGGATGAACGAGGACAACACCAACGCGTACCTGCGGGTTCGCTACAGTTTCTGACCCCTGCGCCCCGTGGCGCGGCTTCCGTGCTAGAATGGAGGGGCCATGTCGATGTCAATTCGAAGTCTGACCGGAGCGGCGTGCGCGCTGTTCGTGCTGGCGCCGCTCGCCGCGAGCGCGGCCGAGCCGTTCGCGCGCGTCCGCAGGTACGTAAGCAGCCTGGTCGTGGAGCCGCGCGGCGTGCGCAGCATCGGCATGGGTTCCACCGGTGCCGCGTCGGTGTTTACGATTTCGAGCGGCTACGTCAATCCCGCAGCGCTGGCCTGGTCCGACGCGGTGGTACTGGCCGCGAGCCGGCAGGAATACGATACGGGCGATATCGATATCGGTTTGAACCACACCGATTCGCGCCTCTCGGGCGGGTGGGCCCTCTCGGACGACACGGCACGGGACCGGTGGCGTGTGGGTGGCATGGTGGGGTACTCGCGCGAGGACATGAACCCCCAGGTGATTCGCACCATCTTTCTTCCCGAGGGAACCGGGGAGACGTTCGACATCGACGACTACTCGCTCCTGGCGTCGGGGGCGGCTTCGTGGACGCGGGGCCCCGTGACCATCGGCGCCGGCCTCTCCGTGAAATACCTCGACTTCACCTTCCTCGACGGTTGGGCGCTCGACTGGGGAGTGCTGACCGCGCTTTCGTTCACGCCGGGCGGCACACTGATTCGTCCCCGCCTGGGGCTCTCGGTATCGAACCTCGACAACGGATTCCACGGACAGGATGTCGACTATGAGCTCGTGGGCGAGACGCGGGTCGGCCTCGGGCTCGATCTCGCGTCGCGGCCGGTCGCGTTCGCCGGGCGGGCCGTGCCGGTGATCTCCGGTTCGGTCGAGTACGACCACGTGGCGGTATCGGACAACGAAGGCTACTGGGCGATCGGGTGGGAGGTTTCGTTCGTCGATCTGCTGCAGGTGCGCGTCGGCCTGCAGAACGACGACCCCGACACGAGCGCCTGGGGACTTGGCCTGGGCTGGGCGTTCGGGCGCCTCATGGTCCGCGCGGACTACGCCCACGAATCGTGGATGACCTTCTTCGGGGAGTACGAGACGAACACGTTCGGGCTGGCCACGGGGATGGGCTTCTGATTCGGCGCACGTGACTCCTTGCCCGCGCGCGCATTTCTGTTAAACTGCGCGGCGAGGCCGCATCCCATGAACACCCCTCCCGCCGCAAAGACCACCGTTCTCTTCATCTTCATCGCCGTCCTCGTGGACGTGATCGGGCTCGGCATCATCGTGCCCGTCGTTCCCGGGCTGGTCATGCAGCTCACCGGCGAGGGTGTCAGCCGCGCGGCGGTCTACGGCGGCTGGCTCTACTTCACATACGCGATCATGCAGTTCTTCTGCGCGCCCATCCTCGGCAACCTGAGCGACCGGGTGGGGCGGCGACCCGTAATTCTCTTCTCGCTCTTGGCGCTCGGCGTCGACTACCTCATCATGGGGTTCGCGCCGGCGCTGATATGGCTGTTCGTGGGCCGCGCGCTCGCCGGCATCGCGGGGGCGTCGTTCATCCCCGCGTACGCCTACCTCGCCGACGTGAGCGCTCCGGAGAAACGCGCGCAGAACTTCGGCATCGTGGGCGCGGCGTTCGGGCTGGGGTTCATCATCGGGCCCGCGGTGGGCGGGGTGCTGGGCGAGATCGGCCTGCGGGTCCCGTTCTTCGCCGCGGCCGGACTCGCGCTCGCCAACGTGACCTTCGGCTACTTCGTGCTCCCGGAGTCGCTCCCGAAGGAGTCACGGCGCGCGTTCGACATCCGGCGCGCGAATCCGCTGGGGGCACTGGTCCAGATTCGCAAGTACCCGGTGGTTCCGCCGCTGGCCGCCGCGGTGTTCTTCTGGCAGGTGGGACACCAGGTGCTGCCCAGCACGTGGGCCTACTATACGATGTACAAGTTCCACTGGTCGGAGGCGGCTGTGGGCGC
This sequence comes from Candidatus Krumholzibacteriia bacterium, assembly GCA_035762505.1. Lineage (GTDB taxonomy): Bacteria > Krumholzibacteriota > Krumholzibacteriia > WVZY01 > JAKEHA01 > JAKEHA01. Next base: position 462 of record DASTOO010000104.1, on the reverse strand, counting down.
GTCGCTCGCGTTCGTCGGACTGATCATGGCGACGAGCCAGGGGTTGCTTACCCGCGTGGTCGTTCCCAGCCTGGGCGAGCGGCGGACCGCGCTAATCGGTCTCGTGTGCGCGATCTGCGCGTACGTGTTCTACGCCTTCGCGTCGCGCGGCTGGATGATGTACGCCGGCATGATGGCGTGGCTGATGGCGGGCCTGGTGTATCCGTCCATGAACGCAATCATGTCGCAGCAAGTCCCCGCCAACGCGCAGGGCGAGCTGCAGGGCGCCGTCGCGGGCCTCTACAGCCTGGCCGCCGTGATCGGGCCGCCGCTCATGACGCAGCTGTTCGGTCATTTCTCGGCGGAGACGTCGTCCATTCATTTTCCGGGCGCGGCGTTCCTGTGCGCCGCATTTCTGATGGTCGTCAGTGGTGCACTCCTCGTTCGTGCCGTTCGCCGCGAGGCGGCGCACGAACGCGCCCG
>DASTOO010000103.1:0-4228 GCA_035762505.1 Candidatus Krumholzibacteriia bacterium | reverse complement strand
GAGGAGATCGCGCGCCGCTCGCGCGGCACGCCGCGCATCGCGAACCGGCTCCTGAAGCGCACACGCGACTTCGCGCAGGTGCAGGGGAAGATGTCGATCGACCGCGCGGCGGCGGACTTCGCGCTGGAGCGGCTGCGCGTGGACCACCGCGGCCTCGACGAGATGGACCGGCGCATCCTGCAGTCGATCGTGACGAGCTTCGGGGGCGGGCCGGTCGGCATCCAGTCTCTCGCCGTGGCGGTGAGCGAGGAGCAGGAGACGCTCGAAGACGTGTACGAGCCGTTTCTCATCCAGCAGGGCTTCCTGCAACGCACGCCGCGCGGCCGCATCGCCACCCCGCTCGCGCTGACGCACCTGGGCCTCACGACCACTTCACCGGACGGGGAATCGCAGCGGTTGCTGTGACGTTTTCGACAGCTCCGTGGCGGTGGTGTGCACCTCGCGCAGGTCCGCGCCATTGTGCGCATTCGGGCGCTTAGCGAGCGTGGTACAACCATGAGGACGCGCTTGGTATCATTGGCCTGTCTACGGCCAATCCGTCCTGGTCCCGCCGGTTGAGCCTGTAACCATATGCGAGGAAAACACCCACTTCCGTTCGCCATGAGCCGGTACTCGCCGAGGACCCATCCCTGGCGTGCTGCTTTCAGTTCATGCGGGAATGGCCGTCGTGCAAGTATGGGAGCACATTCGTGCCGCAAGACTTGTCGCCCGTGGTTAGGTGGGAAAGCAACCGAAGGAAGGGAAGACCATTCCCCGAGAAGTTGGAGCCTCATCAGCAAGACCAGGAGTAGGTACCTGGATCTCACGGCGTCCCCACTAGTGGTCGAGCACAAGCTTAAACGCTTGTGTCGCTCCCACCGTGGGAGTGGCAGGCCGTTCTTCTGACAAGTCCGCCCGCATGCACCTCGACGAACTCGATTACGAACTCCCCGAACGCCTGATCGCGCAGGAGCCGGCGCGGGAGCGGACCGCGAGCCGTCTTCTCGTCGCCTCGCGCGACGGGTCGCGCGAAGCGGTGCACACCACCTTCGATCATCTGCCGGAGTTCCTGCGCGCGGGCGACGTGCTCGTGCTGAATCGCACGCGCGTCGTGCCGGCGCGGCTCGTCGGGCGGCGTGATGACGGCCTCGAAGGCGAGGTGTTCTTCCTGCGCGAGCTGGAGGACGGACGCTTCGCCGCGTGGGTGCGGCCGCTGCGGAAACTCCGGCCGGGCGACGTGCTGCATGTCGCCGAGGGTGCGGCGGTGCGCTATGTCGCGCGCGCTGGCGAGCGTGAGGGAATCTTCGAGACGACGGACGCGGCCCGCAGCGTGATGGGTCTCCTGGATGCGTTCGGCCACGTGCCGCTCCCGCCCTACATCCATCGCGCGGACGCCGGCGCCGACCGCGAGCGCTACCAGACGGTGTTCGCGCGCGAGCCCGGCTCGGTGGCGGCGCCGACAGCGGGGCTGCATTTCGATCGGGAGATGCTTGACCGCATCGCCGACTCCGGCGTCGACGTGCGCGAGATCGTCCTGCACGTCGGACCCGGGACGTTCCAGCCCCTCGAGCACGAGGTGCTGGAGGACAACCGGCTGCACGCCGAGCCTCTCGCGATCGACGCCGCGACCCTCGCGGCGGTCGCCGCGGCGAAGCGCGCAGACCGCCGGGTCATCGCCGTCGGGACCACGGCCGCGCGTGCGCTCGAGACCGCAGCCGCGCGCGGCTGGCTCGCCGGGCCGGCGGCCGATCGCTCCGGCGAAACCGACCTGTTCATCCGTCCCGGCCACCGGTTCCAGGTCGTCGACGCGCTGCTGACCAACTTTCACCTGCCGCGATCGTCCCTTCTCGCCCTCGTCTGTGCCTTCGCGGAAAGGGAAAGGACGCTTGCGCTCTACCGCGACGCGGTGGCCCGCGGGTACCGTTTCTTCAGTTACGGCGACGCCATGTTCATCGCGTGAGGACGCCCCCGGCGCCTTACCGCTTGGCGTCCGTGCGGGTTCCCTGTTACGTTATCGGAACGCGCGTCCGCGCGCGCCGGAAGGTTCAATCATGAAGATCACGAAGAAGAAAATCCTGATTTCGTTCGGAATCGTCGTGGCCGTGGTCGTCATCGCCGTCGTGGTGCTGGTGGCGAACCTCGACCGGGTCGTCAACAGCAGGAAGGACACCCTCCTCGCGCAGGCGGAAACCCGTATCGGCCGCGACATCTCGGTGGGCGAGGTCGGTGTCGCCATCTGGCCCGAGATCGGCGTGCGCGTGCGCGACGTGTCGGTCTCTGAAGACCCCGCGTTCGGCGCCGACCCGTTCGTGCGGGTGGCGGACCTGCGTGTGAACGTCGCGGTCATGCCGCTCCTCAGGAAGCGCGTAGAGATCAAGCGTTTCGTCCTGAACGAGCCGGTCATCACGGTGGTCAGGGGTGGGGACAAGCGCTTCAACTTCACGAGTCTGGTGGAAACGGCGAGCGGTAAAGCCGCGGGCGCGCCCGGAGCGCCCGGCGGCCGGCGGGCGACGGGCACGGCGGCGGTGCCGTTCATTCTCGCCGTCGCGAACATCCAGAACGGCACGGTGCACTACGTCGACCCGGCCACCTCGGTCGACCGGACCGTCCGCGACATCGACTTCTCCGCGAAGGACGTGAGCCTCGATTCGAAGATCAGCGCAACTCTCGCCGCCGCGGTATTCGGCGAGGCCCAGGACGTGCGTGTCGACGCGACGATCGGACCGATCGGCGCGTTCAAGAAGAAGGGGGACCTCGCCGACAAGCCCATCGCGGCGACGCTGGCGCTGGGTCCGGTGAAACTCTCCGCGCTCGCCCCGCCGAAGCCGGGCGCGAAGCCGGTCGACCCCGCGCAGGACGGCGACGTCAAGGTCGACGCGACACTCTCCGGCACGTTCGGCGCCGCGGTCTTCGACGAGATCGCGGTGGCACTCACCGTGCTCGGCGCGACGGAGCCGAACGTCGAGATCTCGGCGACCGCCGGACCGTTCAACCTGCTCGCGGATTCGACGCTGGTGTTCGCGGCCGCGCGCGTCAAGGGCAACGCCGACGCGGGCCCGTTTGCGCTCGATGCGGTGAAGACGAAACCCGCCGCGCCGGGGAAGCCCGCGGCGAAGCTCGGCGGGAGTGCCGGCGGCACCGTCGCATTCGAGGGCGTGGCAACCGCGCTCAATTTCACCGCGAAGATGGACGCCACGCAGGCATCGTACGAGGTCGAGAAGACGTTCACCAAGCCCGCCGGCACGCCCGCGGTGATCGAAGCGAAGGGAAAGTTCCGCCCGCAGGGCGTCGAGAACGAAGGCATCGAGTTCTCCTCGATCGACGCCACCGTGCACGCGCTGCGCGCGCGCGGTTCCGGCACGATGGTCCCGTTCAAGGGGCGCGAGGCGATGGGCTTCACGTTCGACGCCACCACCTCTCTCGCGCCGTGGAAGGACCTCATGCCGGCGCTGGCGCCGTTCTCGCCCGCCGGCGACGCGACCGCAAAAATCAGGATCTCGGGGACGCCCAGGCCCGGCGCCGTTCCCGAGATCACCGGATCCGCGACGTTCGCGAACGTGAGCGCCACCCTGCCCAACGTCCCCAATCCGCTGAAGAATGGAAAGGGCACCGCGACGTTCACCGCCAAATCGGCGCGCATTGCGGACGCCACCTTCACCATCGGTAAGAGCGCCTTCCGCGCGGATGCGGACATCTCGTCGTTCCAGCCGATGACCGCCACGTACCACGTCGTCTCCGAAGAGGTGTGGCGCGCCGATGTGCAGGCCGCCGCACCCGACGCGCCCAGGCTGCCGCGCCCGGAGGTGTTCCGCGGGGTGGCGGTGGCGGGCAAGGCCGTCGAGATCGCCGGCGCGGCGGCGCCCGCCGCCGGGGCCGCGACGCCGCTGCAGAACGACATCACCATCACCTCGCAGAGCGGGATCGCGTCCAATATCGACTACACCACCGCGAAGGCGACGGTGCGGGCGACGCCGCAGAAGGTCTTCATCGACCGCTTCGACGCGAAGGCGATGGGGGGGACACTCACCGGGTCCGGCACGTTCGAGCCGGCCGCGTCGACGTTCGACGTCGCCAGCAAGGTGGAGGACGTGAATCTCGCGGAGTACTTCCGCTTCAAGTCGCCCGTGCTCGCGGACGCGGTGGCCGGCCGCATCACCGCCGACTTCGCCGTCTCGGGCGCGGGCAAGACGTGGCAGGACATCCAGAAGACGCTGGCCGGCAAGGGCGGTGCCGTGGTGATCGAGGGGGC